>JAGLQA010000286.1 GCA_023137075.1 Candidatus Aminicenantota bacterium | reverse complement strand
ATTCCCATGTTGGTTTTACCCACGGATTTTCTTGAGGAGCCAAAATATTAAAAGAAATGAATTAAGAGAAATTTTAAGTTGTGATTTTGAAAATTAAAAATAATATTATATAATCTTATTTCTTTAACCTTTGCGGATAGTGTGGCCCTAATGAACGGAAAATATTTTTTTAAGCTTTTAAAAACTTTGTTTGAAAAATCGCCGGAACGTGATATTTCAAAAAAAGATAAAATTATCATTTTTAGTGACCTTCATCTCGGGAATGGAAAATCCGGCGATGATTTTGCGCATAATGGCGATTTTTTTCACCACCTCTTAAAAAATTACTATTACCCCCGGGGTTATCATTTAGTTTTAAATGGGGATGTAGAAGAACTCCACAAGTTCTCCTTAAAAGAAATTCGCGCCTCCTGGGGATACCTTTATAAAATACTGGAAAAGTTTCAACTCCGGCAGGGTTTAACCAAGCTGCAAGGGAACCACGACTTCAACCTATACAAGAAAAAAGAATTTCTCCTGAAATTACCGGTAACCGGGACCTGCAAATTGAACTATAAAGGAAATATTATCTTTATATTTCACGGGCATCAGGCCGAGTATTTCTTCCGTTTTATACAGTCAATCACTGCATTTATCGTGCGATTCGTTGCCCATCCCTTGGGCATAAAAAACTATTCCGTGGCTTTTAATTCGCGCAGACGCTACCAGGTTGAGAAGAGGGTCTATAATTTTGCCAGGAAGCATAAAATACTGGCCGTCATCGGGCACACCCATCGCCCCCTTTTCGAGTCCTTATCGAAAATAGACAGCCTGAAATTCAAGATTGAACGATATTGCCGCATATACCCGGCTGCTGAATCCGGCAGGCAAAAAGAACTGGAAAAGCTTATCGAAAAATTTAAGTCCGAACTGGAAAAATTGCTTCAAAGCAAGAAGCGGAAAAGTCATGAAGAAAACCTGTACGCACGCATCCCCATGGTGCCCTGTCTGTTTAATTCCGGCTGCTGCATCGGGAAAAACGGGATTACGGCAATCGAGATAAAAGAAGGATATATCGAATTGGTTTATTGGTTCGACAATAAACGGTCCGGCAAATACTTTGATTTCGGTGAGTACCGGCCCACCCGGTTGGGCAGGAGTGATTATTGGCGGGTCTCCCTTAACAAAGAATCTTTAGAATATGTATTTACGCGGATAAAACTGTTGTCCTGAGGGCCTTCCGGCACACCTTTTCAACCTAATATTTTTTTTTTATGATAAAGGTAACCGGGCCGTTATTGACGGAGTCGATTTTCATCATGGCGGCAAAGACACCGGTCTCAACCTTGATCTCTTCGGCCATTAACCGGTTGAATTTTTCATAAAGGGCTTCCGCTTTTGCCGGATCTTCGGCATTATTAAAATCGGGTCTGCGCCCTTTTTTGATGTGAGAAGTTAGGGTAAACTGGGATATGGATAAGATTGCCCCGTTTATATCCTTAACGCTGAAGTTCATTTTCCTTTCCCGGTCGGGGAATATGCGCAGATTGAGTATCTTCTCTGCAATAAAAAAGATTTCTTTCTCCGTGTCATCCTTTTCAATACCGGCATAGACCAGGATGCCTTCCCCGATTTCACCGACAATCTTGCCCTCTACTGCCACACTGGCCCGGTCAACTCGTTGGATAACAACTCTCATGATATTTTAACGTGAATGATTATGGTTTTGCGAATAGTTCATCGATTGAATCGACTATCTCTTTTAATTTGAAGGGTTTGGCGAAGGTGCGGTCGGCGCCAAGCATGCGAGCCACATCGAGTAATTCATCGGGGCCGGAACTATACCCCCCGGTGATTGCGATAATTTTTAAACCGGGAAAGTCTTTCTTGAGCTCCCGGATGGTTTCAAGCCCCTCTTTCTCCGGCATAAAAATATCCGTTATAACCAGGTCGAATGGGTTTTCCCTAAAAAGTTGTAATCCCACTTTTCCGTTCGAAGCCTCCTCGACTTCATAGCCGGAAGATTCCAATTTTTTGTGGAGCATTTCACATATTTGTTCTTCGTCGTCAATTACTAAAATACGTTTCATTACTTCTTACTCCTTCCTCTTTTTGACACCTAATTTTTTGGCCCGGGTTCATATCAACAATGTACCGCACTCAGGAGGGAATAAAACAACCGATATTTGAATCCCACCATAGTTTTAACAAAATATTGAGAGGGTGTCAAGTCC
>JAGLQA010000285.1 GCA_023137075.1 Candidatus Aminicenantota bacterium | reverse complement strand
TAGGCAGTTTTCCTGAAATCAATCATTACATCGGCGGTTATTCTTACCAGGGCCGGCCCGTTCCCGTATTAGAGATCGGCCTGAAACCCGGGGGTAAATTGGTCAGCCGCAGGAAGATCACCACCTACAAACCCACAATTTTCCTATTAGGCCGTCAGCACGCCAATGAAGTTTCCTCCACCAATTACGGTTTTAACATTGCCTACCTGCTGGTTACCGACCCGGCTTACCGCAAATATCTTGAGCAATTGAATATCGTGATTGAGCCCATGGAAAATCCCGACGGTTCCGCCCTGGCCGTGAAACTCCAGGAATTAACGCCCCATCACATGCTGCACGCCGGTCGTTACAGTGCGTTGGGCACGGACATCGGTTACCACGTTGACAAGCCGGACACGCTAATCACGGAAGCGAAAGTGCGAAAGAAGTTGTACGACCGCTGGCAGCCCGATATTTTCTTAAACAACCATGGTTATCCATCTCACGAGTGGGTGCAGCAGTTTTCCAATTACACACCTTACCTGTTCAGGGCATACTGGGTACCCCGGGGATGGTACTATTTCCACAGAGGTTTAAACACCATCGCAGCACCGCTGCATAAAAAGGCGGGAGAACGGATCGTAAAAATCATTTCCGAAAAGATGAAAAATGACACAGAGGTATTTGAGACTAATCGACGCATATATGACCGTTACCGGCGCTGGGCCGAGCGGTGGCAGCCCCATCTCCATTACCTTGAGCTCTATGACGGCACCAATATTTACAAGAAGCGCAGGAGCTCGACCGCGGCCCGGTTGTCCAGGCGCCGGGAAATAACCGTACTCGAAGCCATACCCGAAGCCATGGACGAAACTGCCCGTGACGAATGGCTGCAATTAGCGATTCGGCAAGGAACGCTATTTGTCACCTCTTTTTTTGACCTGGCCATCGAATCCGTAAAGCCCATCGAGCGCATCGAGGAAGAATCCGGGGCTGTGGTCCATTTACAAATTGTCCGCCACCGCCCCATTCGGGTAAACAACGAATAATTGTTTATCCCCTTCTTTTGTGAACTTAAGCTTAAAGTTCATGATTCATCATCCGCATATTGAGCAAAAGAACCTCAATCGGTAGATTAAAAGCATCTTATAATTCAAAATTAGAATCGCTGCGATAGTCTCTGGGTACTTGAAAAAAAATATTATTTTGGCGATAATTGGAATATGTTACTCGAACTGAATCATATCGAAAAAAAATACCCGCTGCCTTCAGGTAAGGGAGAAATTTGCGTTCTGAAAGATATCTCCCTTAAGGTCGCCCGGGGTGAAGCGATTGCCGTGGTCGGCCCATCGGGCTCCGGCAAAAGCACCCTGTTGAATATTATCGGCTCCCTTGATAAACCCACCTCCGGGAGCGTGAGCTTTGCCGGCAAAAACCCGGCCGATCTCAACGATGCGGAACTTTCCAAAATCAGGAATTTAGAGATCGGTTTCATTTTCCAGCTCCATCATTTGCTGCCCCAGTGTACGGTTCTTGAAAATGTTCTAATTCCCACGATTCCTTTCGGACCAAAAAAAGATGAAGGGGATGCAAAAGCCGCGGCAGTGAAATTACTGCAAAAAGTCGGCCTTGAATCGCACTTAGATTACTTCCCGGCCCAATTGTCCGGCGGTGAGTTGCAGCGCACGGCAGTGGTCAGGGCCCTCATCAATAAACCGAAGCTTATTTTAGCGGATGAGCCCACCGGCTCCTTAGACCGGGAATCTTCGGAAAACCTCGGCCGGCTCCTGGTCGAATTGAATAAAGTAGAGGGCACAACCCTGATCGTGGTCACTCATTCGAGCGAAATTGCCCGGCTCATGGATAAAACCTACAAACTGCGGAACGGAAAACTACGCACTTGAAATGAACACCCTGAAATTACTATTACGAAGTCTTCGTTTTTATCGCGGCGCCCATCTCTGGGTGGTTTTGGGCACAATGATCGGCACCTCCGTTCTGGTCGGGGCCCTGATTATTGGCGACTCCGTAAAATACAGCCTGCGGCAGATCGTATTCAGCAGGCTCGGCCTTACCCAATTCGCATTAACCTCGGGGGACCGTCTTTTCCGGTCAGACATCGCGGAAGAACTATCCCGAATCCTCGGTACAAAGGTGGCACCGCTGCTGCAAACCGGTGGTATCGCTATCGCCGAAGGCGGACAACGCCGTTTAAACAACGTCCAGGTAATCGGAGTAAACGCGTGTTTCGGCGAAATGGCCGGTTCGGGAGATTTTTATAAAAACCTTGCCCCGGACGAAGCGGTTGTCAATTCTCATCTTGCCGCCCGATTGCAAGTAAAGCAGGGGGATGAAATTCTGCTGCGTATCCGAAAATTGGATGTTATCCCGAAAGACCTCCCCCTCTCCCTGGATTCCAACTTAACCATCGCACGGCGCTTTAAAATACGGGACATAGTTGGAGATAACCGCTTCGGCAGGTTTAATTTGAAATCCAACCAGGTTGCGCCCCTCAACTTATTTTTATCTTTATCCTTCCTTTCCCGGGAGATGGGATTCGCTAACCGGGCCAATGTGCTGCTTGTGCAAAAAAATTCGCGGGGGCAGGTGGACGAGGCTTTTAAAAAAACCTGGACCCTGACCGATGCCGGGCTTGAAATCCGTGAACTTCCCGGCCAGCATATAATCGAATTGAAAACCGATCGTATTTTTTTGGACCCCCCGGTTGAAGACGCCGCCTTAAAAATTAGCGGCAATGCGCAGCCGGTACTCACCTATTTTGTGAATGAAATAAGGCTGGGAAAGAGATCGACCCCCTATTCTTTCGTATCGGCTCCGGGATCATCGATCCTGCCCCCTGACATGAAAGATGATGAGATAATTATTAACGAATGGCTGGCCGGGGATCTGGCCGCAAAGCAGGGAGACCGGGTCCGGTTCACCTATTATGTTTTAAAACCGGGGCGGGAATTGAGCGAGGCAAGCGCGTTTTTCCGGATAAAAAAGATCGTGCCGCTGAGCGGCGCCTATGCGGACAAATCCCTGATGCCGGACTTTCCCGGTATGAGCGGGGAACAAGACTGCCGGGATTGGCATCCCGGAATTCCCATCGATCTTGACAAAGTCCGCGAAAAAGACGAGGATTATTGGGATCATTACCGGGGTACGCCCAAAGCCTTTGTCACCATAAATGCGGCGCAAAACATGTGGCGGAACCCTTTTGGAAATGTAACGGCCCTTCGTTTTAGCGAAGCGGATAAGAAAGAGATTGAGAATCGCCTGCTGCAAAAATTAGACCCGGCCTATTTCGGCTTTATTTTCCGGGACGTAAAAAAAGAAGGACTGTTAGCCGGCAGGGAATCGGTAGATTTTGCCGGGTTATTTCTTGGATTGAGTTTTTTTCTTATCGCCGCAGCCTTGCTATTAACCGGTCTGCTCTACGCGTTCAATGTTGAGAAGCGGTCGCAGGAGAACGGGTTGTTCGCCGCGTTGGGATTCCCCGGGAAAGTTATCAGGCGTTTGGCCCTAATGGAAGGCGCGGCCGTAATCGTTACCGGAAGTCTGTTGGGCGCTGCTGCCGGGGTGTTATATACCCAGGTCATACTGGCTGCCTTAAAAACCGTCTGGCATGGGGTTGTCGGCACTTCGGCGCTGCGGATTCATTTAGAATTCCCCACCCTGCTGCTGGGCGCTATCATCGGTGCCGTCATCGCATTTTGTACCATATGGATAGTGACCGGCAAACAATTAAAACAACCCGTAACCTCGTTACAAAAAGGTACTACAAAGCTTGAGACTTACCAGGAAAAACGCCCCCTCTTCAGTATGGGTTTAGGTAACCTGAGTCTTACCGCGGTTATTTTCATATTGGTTACTACAAAATTTGAAACCGGCAGAGGGGCCTTTATGTTTTTTTTCAGCGCCGGTATACTGCTTCTAATCGCCGGAATGGCCTTGATAAAGGTGACCTTCTATCGACTCCGAAAAAAAGCAAACTCGCTTAAATTAAACCTATTCAACATCGGCGTTCGTAACAATATTAGAAGGCCGGCACGCAGCATCACACTCATCGGGATCCTGGCCTGTGGGCTGTTCATCGTGTTTACAGTAGGGGCAAACCGGAATATGGCCGCGAAAAACTCCGAAAGAAGAGAATCCGGAACCGGTGGGTTCGCCCTGTACGGGGAAAGCGCGATCCCGGTTTTATACGATCTTAACAGTGAGAAAGGCGCCCTTTTTTATGGATTGGAACACATAAATGAAAAAGGGGTGAGCTATGTACCGTTCCGGGTAAAAGATGGCGACGATGCCGGTTGTTTAAACCTCAACCGGGTTGCCAATCCCCGGTTGATCGGCGTAAATCCGGAGGAACTCAGCCGGAGAGGAGCTTTTACCTTTGTTGAAAAAACAACTGACGTAAACCCCGAAGATCCCTGGTCTGTTCTTAGGCAAACTCTGCCCGACGGCCGTATCCCTGCGGTGGCGGACCAAACCGTTATTATCTGGGGCCTGGGAAAAGCGGTTGGAGACACGCTTATTTACACGGATGAACGGGGTCGGGAATTTGAAATAAAGTTGGTAGGCGGTCTGGCCAATTCGATTTTCCAGGGTAATATTATCATTTCTGAAAAAGCACTGATGCAAAAATATCCGTCGACCAATGGTTACCGGCTTTTCCTGGTCGACGCTCCTTTAGAAAAGATGTCCCGGTCTCCGGCCACCACCCCGGAACAGAGTCGCAGTGCAAGCAGGTATTCAAAAGTGGCGGAAATATCTAAGGAACTGTCCCGGATCATGCAGGATCAGGGACTGGACATCGTGCCTGCCGCGGCCCGGCTGGCCGAGTTCAGCCAGGTTGAGAACACCTATCTTTCGATTTTTCTAATATTAGGCAGTTTCGGATTAATATTGGGCAGTATCGGTTTGGGAATCGTGCTGTGGCGCAATGTGAAGGAGCGGCAGGGCGAATTCGCCTTGCTGCGGGCAGTCGGGTTTGATAAAAAAGCGGTTCGTAAAATGATACTTTCCGAACATATCCTTTTGTTAGCAGCCGGGATTTTTTGCGGCATTGCCGCGGCATTGACCGCCACACTGCCGGCTGTCGTAACTCGGGGATCCGGGATCCCCTATCTGACCCTAACCGTGCTGTTGATTGCCGTTACGCTTAACGGTTTTGCCTGGATATATTCGGCGGCCCGTATGGCC
>JAGLQA010000284.1 GCA_023137075.1 Candidatus Aminicenantota bacterium | reverse complement strand
TTCGAGTATTTCCGGGATTTGAGCTTAGATGCCCGGTTATTAATCGCCACCTGCCTGTATGAAAACCTGGCAGGGGAAAAGAACAGCTATACAACCTTCTACGACAGGTTGCCCTTCTTAAAGAAAGGTTTACCCAAAAACCAATTGGATGAAGCGATAGTAGAAATTAACGGTTACAGCAGCGGGTTATCGGCCTACAAAGAAGCAGGTGCATTTAAAATATCGATTAGCGATAATGCGCGGCTTTTTTTTGAGGCCGCCCGGCACATCCCATTGATAAAGGATTTTAAAGCCCTTTACGAATTCACGTCTGCGCCGGATCAAGAGAAAGCGCATCAAGTGGCAGATACTTTTACCAGAATTACCCAAAGTGGCTTAGATCCCAGGGAATCGCTGAAGAAACAAACGGATAAACATAAGGATAAATTTTATGTGAACAAATTGACGATTCAAGGGCTGAAAGCCCTCAAAATGCCCTTGACTACATTTATTGTTATCCCGCTTAAACCATGGCAAAAAGAAGAGCACGAAGAGGTATTCCATGGTTTATATATTGATTTCCAGGAGTTTAATAGGAAGTCTGGCGAAGCGCCGATATTTTATACCTTGATTTTTGACCTATATGGGGTAGATAGGGGGAAAATTAAAGAAGATATTGAAGGATTGGATAGAATTTCCATAATCGATGCCGTCATGATGAAAAATATAATCATGGCGGAATCACCCCAGGGCAAGGCTTCCCGTTATATTTTCGAACAATTGAGTATTAGGGAACGCTCTCCCTATACCACATCCGGGGCCGTGCCGGACAGCCTGTTCTTCGGAAGAGAAATGGAGATTGCCCTGATTCGTGGGCTGCCGGAGAATATCGGTGTTTTCGGCACCCGCACCATCGGCAAGACCTCGCTTCTTAGAAAGCTTCACAAAGCCTTTCAATCACATAAACAATGGAAAGTTTATGACATGGATTGCGGGAGGATTGAGACTGAAGAAGCTCTGCTGAAAAACCTGGCTGAAAAGATGGGAATATCTTTTAAGGCGATACCCGATATGGATAGATTCAGGAGATATGTTACCCGGGAAGCCGAAAAAAAAGGGCATCGTTATTTATTCCTCTTAGACGAGGTAGACCGGTTGGTGGAATATGACATGCACCATGATGAAAAGATTTTCAACACCTTTAACCGGTTGTGCAACGAGACCTTAAAAAATAATGAAAGCGCAGCGCGCTTTATTTTGTTCGGTTTCCAGCAAATGTTCGAGCAAATGAAGAATCCCTTATCCCGGTTGTATAATTTCATGGTATTTTTGCCTTTGCAAGCTTTAGATATGGAAGGAGCCATGGCCCTGGTCACCCGGCCCATCGAAAACATTCTTGTTCGTTGGAAAAACAAAGAGGACGCAGCCTACCTTGTAGATAGTTGCTCGCGGCATCCACGACTGCTGCAGGCTGCCTGCCATGCCTTGCTCAACAACCTGGACAAAAAAAAAATAGAAAGGAATATAATCACTAGGCCCGATGTGGACATGGCATTAAATTCCCAGGGATTTCGGGACATATGCATGAGGCTCTATCGTGACCCGGATGAAAGGAGAACAGTTAACAAAATAATGACGTTATTTGCTCGATTGCGAGGCAAAAATGTAAAAAAAGGGATGAGAAATGAGCATACACCTGTCCCCAATAAAGGAAAAGAATTTTTAAGCGATCTCCACCGCATTACCATCCTGGCCGCCGTGCGGTTATTTTTTGAAGAGAAAAAAGAAGTATTTACCATAGTGGACATTCAAGAAGAGCTTAAAAAAAATGGTATAGATGTATCTCCCAATATCATGCGGAATATCTTAGACCGGTTGTGCTTAAGCGGCAACTTTCGATTGAGAGAGGAATCTACCATAATTGCAAAAAAAGGAACAAAGGTACTGGATGAGACTGAAAAAATAAATATTTCCGATACCGGCGCAACCAAATCCCATCTTGCTGTAACGGTAGATCATCCCGATGTCTATGGTGAAAAAGATAAAACCATTCACAGATTCACCTTTGAATTTGGGGTAAAAGTATTTCCCCAATTGTTAGTGGCCCATTTCGGCGGACTTAAACAATGCGAACGAGAACGACAAAAACTTACAGAAAAAGGAGCCTGGAAAAAATGGCTCGGGAGGTATTAAGGATGATGGAAAAGAAGATAAAAAAACTAAAAAGTATGATAACGAGAGAGCGATTCTTCAATTGTTACTCGCCGGGTTTTTCCCCCGACAATAAAGAAGGGGGGCTCGAAAAATTTCTTGTACGATTGAAGGATGAGTATAAAACCATATTATACGTCGATGTCGATATTAATGTGTTTGAAAATTGCACAGATGAAGAACAGGAGGCAAAGGTACTGCTGAGGTTAATCAACCGGGAATTAACAGGCAAAGGTTATAATACCCTTGAACAAGAAACCATCTCTATTACCGATGCGCTGATTAAATGGAGTAACACCTTAGATGGAAGTGCCCTGTTGGTTTTTTATTGTTTCCATGACCTATACAGCGAAAAAGAGAAAAACATATTGCGTTCTTTAAGGAAAATCCCACGCATTGAAATGAGTCGTTATTTAGCCATCCTGATACTTAGCAACCAAAAAATTTTCCGTTGGCACCTCTACCCTGAATCCGACTTAGACGACCGCCACGTTGCCATCTCCCGGTACTGATTAACTTAATCGCTATCTATTTACTTGGTGATACCGCCACAATTAAGTGGTGGGCCGGTACAATCTAAAGGCCCTCCAGGCCCCTGAGTACCAATAACACCACCTGCCACACGTATTGGATCTATTGCCATATTGTCAACCGAAAGAAAATTTAGAGTCGAGAATGCAACACCTATAACCGCCAAAATAATTATAATTGCTTTTACAGCCTTTTTTATCATGGCCTATTACCTCCTGATTTATTGATACTACTCACTATGTCAATGTTCTCTCTTTTTGAAGAGCTATGAAGCTTCCAATATAAAGATGAAAGGATACCCTTTAAATATATACTTTGATCATTAATACCAGGTAAAACGAGAATGATTTTGCCTGATGGAGACACACCAAAAATTGTTGGTGTATACGAGGGTAGGTACTGTTTATACTTATTGGAAGCGAACAGCGGAAATACAGCACCTGTTGTCCTTCTCAATGAAGCCTCATCCTTTATTAACTCCTCTTCCGGTACTATGCCGAAAATGCGGAATTTTTGGGAAGGTAAGGCATTAAGAATCTCTATTATTTCCACCACACATGAAATACAATTCCCTTTCGAAAAAAACAAAAAAATATAAAGAAAATCTTCGGTGGAATCTTCCTTCAAGTTTTCAGGTACTGGGAAATGATGGCAAACCATCATATTCTGCTGTTTGTAGACTAAACTTCCTAAAAATACCACACAAACTCCCAACAACACGATAATATAATTCCTCATTTACAAACGTATCTTTTGTTTATTTTATGTTTATTTTATATTTTAATATCGAAAATCCCTTATTGTTATTTCCCGGTTGCATTGAGAATGCATATAGCTCGTTGTCTTCATCCAACCACATTTGTTTGCCGGGTCTGCCGGGGATTAAAACTTCGTCTATGTACTTTCCCTCTATATTATAAATTTGCATTCTGATAGCCGAAGTGTTATTTATATTGCTTGTTGCTGTCTCATAGACAAGCAAGACATGCCTGGGGGTGGCAAAAATATTTCTGACATATGCATACTTTTTTTGTTTTTTCCAGGTAGTTTTCAAATCACCGTTTTTGTGAGACTCAGCAAGTTTATTTCCATTCGGTTTGGTGTAATTAAGCGTTTCGTGTTTGAAGGTCGTCAATTCTTTGGAGCGCAGATTAAGTTTGATAACTCGCAAAGCCCCTTCCCATACATAAAACAATTCATCTCCCGATGTGTCAAAAAAGGCTTTAATACCGACAGCAGGTAACGTTTGTTCTGTAAAATATTTCGATTGAAACTCTTCGTTGTCTGCCAGTCCGTATTTTTGGTACGAGGGCAATAGGTGATTGATTTGCCGGATTTCATTGATTTTCAGGGTTTCGATGTTTATGCTGTAAAGGTCAAAGGGTATATTGTCTTTATCTGTCACATATCCTGAAACGATTAATTGCTTACCATCCCCGGAGAAATCCATATCGTAACCCAATCGCTGGCAATCCACAACCTTGATTAAATCGAATTCTACCTGGCCGCTTCTCTTATAGATGAATAACCGCCTTGCTCCGTAGTCAAAAACGCCTAATTTACCTTCATGCCGGCTGTAAAAACAATACATGGGGTTGAGCATTTTTTCTTCCCCGATATTCTCGCTTCCTAATTCCCTTATAAATTTTAAAAAGCTTCCATTTTCACTAAAAACCTTTACCTTTCCTGCCTGATAGTCAGGCAGAAGGAAAATTTTGTCTTCAGTGACACAAAAATTCCATGGGGTAACTTGTAGTTCCGCATCAGGATCAACTTTGATGGTTTTTTGCAATTGAATAATTTGCCCGAATCCTGTTATGGGAGTTAACAAAAACATTCCCAAAGAGAATGTTAAAACAACTAATGATACTAATGATTTTCTCATAGACCTTTCCTCCTCGTTTTATTTTGATGAAAATTTTTTTAAACCAACAACAAAGTTTTATTTTCCCCGCTGTCAATTTTTCGTTGTTCCTGCAGCTTGAAAAACCAGCGGTATGGAATGGAAGGTTTAAAAGCAATTGCGAGAATGCAGCTCGGTGAGGTCCCGGAAACGTATAACAGATATTGTGTTTCTTTGTATCGGTTATACAAATTTTCATATTTTTTGTCTCGGCCGACCACCACTTTGCCCTAAAATCATAAAATCTCGCTACATCCATATTAATGCTCAATAACCTCCAAATAAATCTCTTCTTTTAAACATATTACCCTAACACAATGTCCGCGTTTTGTCAAGACATGCCAGAGGCTTGCATAAATTTGCACACAAAAATTGTCTCACACCCTAGCAATTTTCCTCGAATTCCTAGTGAAATATTTTTTCCACAACATTCACAATAAACCATTTTTAATTTCCCGTAACCATTTTAGCAGGAACTTTTCTTAATTGTCAAGTAAAAAATAAAAAAAAATGACTCCTCAAAGAAAATTGTGGGTAAAACCGATGTGGGAAT
>JAGLQA010000283.1 GCA_023137075.1 Candidatus Aminicenantota bacterium | reverse complement strand
GATTTTTAGAAGGCTTTAAGGAAGTTTTATTGAAATTGGCAAAAATATTGCATCAAATATCCCGGTTAACCAGTCGCGACATGAAAGACCAAATAATAGTTAAAAGGAGAATCAAATGAAAAAAAAGTTAAGTAAAAAATTAACCTTAATTAAACAAACCGTTAACAACCTCAGCGAAAAAGAGATGACCCAATCAAAGGGCGGCGGCAAAACCACCATGTACGGACCGCAATGTGACACATTCGGTGGTGGTTGCACCATTATAACTGTCGGTTGTTGATTGCTATTGGTAAAACTGAATCTAAACAACTGGCCGGGGAATAGTACCGGCCAGTTGTTTTTCGGGGTTTGATTCAAAAAATCCGGTAGTTACTTTATTTTTGCATCGAGGATCATTTTGATCAGACGTCCCATATTGCCGGGCGTCACATAGTTACCCCTTACATCGGTATTGACCCGATGCACAATCACCATATCATATTCGGGGATGACCAGGAGGTAATGACCGCCGGAACCGCGGGCCGAATAGGCGCCTTCTTTCAGCTTGACGTTGGGTAGATGGGGAAAATTATTATTATCTTTTGCCACCCACCACATGTAACCATACCCGTCACTGGAGTAAAGCGCGGCATCGGAATAATAACCGGTGCTCTCGTCAACCCACTCTTCCGGGATAACCTGCTTATCCTGCCACTTGCCTTTGCGCAGCATTAACAAGCCGAAACGGGCCATGTCCCGGGCCGTAATGCGGAATGGGTAGGCCGGATGGATCGATTCTTTACCGGTAAAATACATGCCGTCTTCTACTTTAAAATCTTCCATACCGATGGGGTCGGCTATGTCCGTTTTTAAGGCATCGAAAAATTTTTTCCCGGTCAAATGCTCGAAAATCGTGCACAATACGTTAAAGTCCCAGTTGTTGTAGTACCAGTGGGTGCCCGGTTTTTGAGAGTAACGTTCCGGTTTCAGGGCTTTCATGCTCTGAGATTCGTAAAGTGCGGGGTGATAAATTCCGGACCGGGCTTCCAGGCAGTCCCTGATCGTGGCTTTTTTCTCTTCCTCGGACAGGGGCGGTTCGTCATCGATGCCAAGTTCCGCCATGGTTTTTTTTAGGTCGATAATCCCTTTTTTGACATAATTTCCATACACCGCGCTCAGGAAGCTCTTGCGGGTGGAATGGGTCTGGAACTTCTTAGTGACGTCGCCCCATTCGTCTAAGATTACACCCTTGACAACAATGACCACTGCCGCGGTATTAATGCTTTTTGTGAAATCTTTCACCGCTTTGAGCTTTTCCGCCGAATAGCCTGATTTTTCCGGTTTATCGATTTTTTTCCAGGTTTTTCCCGGAAATGTTGGCTGAACAACACAGTTGAGAGAAGATATAAAAATCAATAATACGATCAATGTTAATAAAGAACGAAAAGTTGATGATTTCATGGTAACTCCTTTTTTTCATAATTGCATTTTAATTAAAATATCTTTTTATTTCAACTGCTTACTACATGAATTTAGACGCATCCCTGGGGACAGATGGAAGGGATGTAGAGAAATTATTCCGGATACCCATTCGCGCCGTTGTTCTCATTTTCGGCAAACTGATGGTAATCGGTGCGGTCTTTTAGCAGGAGAGGATAAATTTGCAGACATATCCAGGCATCTGAGGCGGCATATGCCTGCTGTTTTTTCGTCAGGTCTGATTTCGCCCAATTGGTTTTCTGGGAACTTTTAACCAGGCGGCGCGACTTATACCGGGCTGTTAAACCCCGTACCCCAACCTGGATAATTCCTTTATCGGCCGCGATTGTACTCAAATCGATGAAGCCCCCGGCCTCGAAATCTTTGAGTTCTTTGAGTTTGAAAATATCGTTTTTAACACCCACACCGAGTTTTTTTATTTCTTTATCGGATAAAAAATCGGAAAGGGCATCGGAAAAACCGGTCTTTTTTAACTGGAATAGATAGGCAGTATCGTTCGTCGCAAGTTGAACTAAAGAAATTGGGTAAGATACCCCTTTCGTGAATGCCGGTTTGCTCTCGGTATCGAAACCAACCTGTTTCTCTTTCTCGAGCAATTTTATGACCTCTTTTTCATGCTTCTGTGAATCAATAATGACAACTTTCCCCGTGAATTTGATAACGGGCAGTGAATTTATATAGTTGCTGCTTAGCCTGTTAGCCGGTATGTAATTCATTTTAACATTTTCCTTTAGCGGCTCTTTTGAATGTCTTAGAGTCTTACTCGAATTTATGCCTCCAGTACCAATGACTCGATTATGCCCTCCCGGAAATATAAAGTTTACCCGATAAATAATTAAATGTCAAGGGAAAATTGAGGTTATTCCTGTTTTTTTAGTTTTGATATAAGAATAAAGAGGAAGAAAGGGGCGCCGATAAAAGATGTAATAATACCCACGGGAATCTCAACCGGGGGCATTAAATTCCGGGCGGCAAAATTTGTTAACACTAAGAGAAGTCCCCCGATAAAAATAGTGAAATAAATCACCGCTTTAAAATCATCCTTAAAGATCAATCTTGAAATATGAGGCACGATCAACCCGACGAATCCGATGGGCCCGGCTATTGTGACCGTCACACCAACGATAAAGGAGACAATGATCAAAACAAATATCCTGAATTTTTTCACGTTCATCCCTTTGGAATGGGCAAAACTATCGCCGGCGGAGAGCAATATGAGATCATTCCTCAGCAGGAAGGTGGCCGCGATAAAAAAGAGATAAAGCGGGAGCAGGAACAGTATCTCGCTGTAACCGGCCACGCTCAGGCTGCCCATCAGCCAGCGCAAAACCGATGCGGTCTGGGCATAGTCCGCTAAATATTGCACTAAGAGTATGCAGGATGAGAAGAAAAAATTCAAGGCAATACCGGACATTAACAGGGTATAGATGGAGAAACTCCTGACGAATTTGGCGATCCCGATGATTAGAAAAATAGTCAACAGGGCGCCGACGAATCCGTACACATAAATCCCGTTCAAACCGAGGAAGGAGAGGGAAATATTCATCTTGATGGCAAGAACGGTGGCTGCCGCCGCACCGGATGATACTCCTAAGGTATAGGGAGTGGCCAGGCTGTTTTTGAAGATATTTTGAAAGATCAATCCGGCTAACGACAGGGTTGATCCCACGATAAAAGCGAGAAGCGTTACCGGCACTCGTAATTGCCAGAAAATAAAACTGCCGGTATTATCCCCGAACAGGGATTGAATATCCAATTTGACCTGACCGATAAAGGGCAGGCACAACAGCACGATCAAGCCGAAAAACGAAATCAGGATATATTTTTTATTCATAGGGGAATATAATTTCCTTTTCTTTAAAGGTAACTCGTTCAAAAGGTGTATTATAGGTGGTTTTCAACATCTCTTTGTCGAATTTTTTTTCTCCCGAGTAGACAACCCTGCCATGTTTTATCGCCATGATTTTATTAACCATGGGAAAGAGGGTTTCAAAATTGTGGGATACGACGACCTGGGTTTTGCCCTCTTTTTGCAGTTTTAGCATCATCTTTTTCAGGTTTGAAACAGCTTCAGGATCCAGGAACGTGAAAGGTTCATCATAGAGGATGATCGAAACATCCTGTATGATAGCAGAGGCCAACATAACTTTCTTTCTTTCGCCGCCGCTTAAGGTGTTGATATTACGGTTAATAAAATCTTTCAGGTTAAACTGCCGTACAACGTTTTTATATACCCGGAAATCTTCCTTCGAGTAATCTTTAAAAAAAGATTTATAGGGATACCGGCCGGATAATAAAATTTCTTTTATACTGATGGGCAGGGAAAATTCCTCAAATTGGGGCTGGTAAGAGAGAATTTTTGCCATCTCCTTGCGTGAAAGCTCTTTCAAATCTTTTCCCCGGATAAAGACGCTGCCGCTGAATTCGGTAATCAGGCCGGATAAAATTTTTAACAGGGTGGTTTTCCCCGCACCGTTGGGACCGAATACCAGGCAAAAATCGCCCTTCTCCAGGGTGGTCGCGATATCGGAAAGAATTTCCTTGTTGTTTATGCCATAACAGATATTTTCTATTTTTATCATTTCACGCGGGTCATTTCATCATAAACCCAACCCACATTGCTCTTTTTTGATAAAAATCCTTTATCTTCGATGTCCTTGAAACTACCAAAATTGATCTCCGCCATGACCTGTTCCTTTGTCTTACCTGCTTTTATGGCTGCTGCGACTTCTTTTCTCAGGAATCCCAGGTAATCGGCAAATTTCAGGAAAGCTTTCATGTCCGTCACTTTCCCATGGCCGGGAATGACAGTATAATCCGGGTATTCTTTGTGAAGTTCTTCAATGATCTTGATCCAATTACCGGTGTCGGAACCATCCTTTACATCGATATAAGGCGGGAGGCCGTTAAAAAACAGGTCACCGGTATGAATTACCCCGGCCTTTTCAAAAACAACAATCGTGTCACCCGCTGTGTGAGCCGGGCCCATATAGCGGAGTTCCACATTTTCATCTCCGAGTTTGAGCTTCATCTCTTTATCGAAGGTGGTTATACCGGCAGTATAACCGGCTTTTATTTTTTGAGCTTTCAGGCTGCCGATCAAGGAAATCTTACAGTTCGAGTGGGCGATAATTTGAGCATTCCGGCCGACGACTTCGTTTCCACCGGTATGATCTCCGTGATAATGGGTATTAACCAGGTACTTAACCGGTTGTGGCGAAAGTTTGCTTATTTTTGCCATTACTTTCTCAGCTACCCTAAAGTATTTACTGTCGATAACCAGGATGCCTACGTCTGTTTTCAGGATGCCTATATTGCCGCCGGGTCCATAGAGGCAGTAGACATTTCCGGCCACCTTCTCGATCTCTAAGGGAGCCGCCTGCCGAGAGATCAGAGGAAAAACAAACAACAGCATTAACACGCATACATAAATATTGATTATTTTTTTATTTTTCATAGAACATTAATATCAATTTTAAAGCTAAATGTCAATTTTTTTTAGCATCCTCCTGTTTACGAAAAATGCGTTTAGCCTGGCAAAAATACCTGTTACTGTGGGGAGATCGTCGAGATGGCGCGAAGCGGCTTCTGCGGCTCCCCGCGCCGCGGGGCTTATTCAAGGATTAATTCTTCGATTGCCTTTTTTAACACCTCTTCTCTCAGGCCGAAATGACGCAAATTACCTTTTTTATCGATTAGCCAGTAAGAGGGAATCGATCTAACCCCGTAGGCATGAGCTGTTTCATCTTCCCAGCCTTTCCCGGAGAAGGAGATATCCCAGGCTATTTGTTCTTTTTTTATATATTCCTCAAGCTTTTCTTTCTTGACATCCAGGCTAATCCCGATAATTTCCAGGCCTTTTTTATTCAATTCTTTATAATAGGCTTTAAGGTTGGGGATTTCTTTCCTGCAGGGACCGCACCAGGTAGCCCAAAAATCCACAAGTACTACCTTTCCTTTCTGCTTTGAAAGCTGGAAGGGCGTACCGTTTAAGAGTTTGACGGTAAAATCCCCGGCCTGTTTGCCGAGACCGATCTTATCTTTAATCGCTGCCACAATTTTTTCTAAGCGTAGATCTCCTTCAAGACCATCATCCTTCGCTTCTCTCCGCAGCATCGCATAATCGATAAATCCACGCTCGACTGCTTCGTTAAGCCAGGTGAAAGCCTTTTCTTTATTTTTTAATTTTAAATAGAGGTCTGCAATATCGAGACAAATCCAGGGCGATTTTTTTTTTGCGATTTCTTCCTGTCTCAAGGCAACTTTCAGCGCCTCATCGTATTTCTTTTGCTCCATCAGAATATACACCTTCTCACCCAGTATCTCGGAAGTCTCACCGTTGGTTTTAATGGCCTGATCCAGGAGAGCCATAGCTTCGTCGAATTTTTCCAGATCCGTAAAAACCGAATATTTTAAACGCATTAGTTTTTTTGTGAAACCTACTTCTTTAACACCTTCATCAATCACTTGTAGGGCTTTTGCATATTCTTCCTGCTTGATGTAATCTTGAGCCTTTGCAAGCACCTCTTTTTCATCGGCATAGAGGATCGTGAATAAAAAAATAATCACCAAACAACAAATCACCAATCTTTTCATTTTATACTCCTTATTTTAGTTTTTTTTTTTGAAATTGAAAAAAGAATACTATTTTGAATACAAATGATACCAAAAAGGTTACAAAAAGACAATGCCTTTATGGTATCAAAATTCGCGTCACTTTTTTTTACCCCTTACATGCAGTCAAAATTACCGGGAGTGAAGGGGGTGAACCTTGTATTCGCCTGAAATAGATTAAAAGTAGTGTGAATTCAAGGTTCACCCCATGGGTTTAAATGGGAGATATATGGTAATGAATAAAACTGACCGGTAAATAATTTTATCCTCTTAATACTGCTATCAGGTCCAATATCTTTTCATCGGGTTCATGTATCATTTTTCGCTGCAGTAATTCTTGCGGAGGCATGAGAATGACATTCGATATCTTCCTGATAAAAGAGGGAGTATCGATATTGCCTAATGCTTTTCCACCGTGTTGTTCGATATATTCTTCCGCTGCTTGCTCTAACTCTAAATCGTTACCGGTTCGTGGAACCCGGTATGCCACATCCCGGTGGTCGTTAAAGCTTCTCATTTTTAATAATTGCATTTTGTTTACCTCCTGGCTCTATTATAATATAAGGGGTATGACAAATAATGGCATAGGTGAAAAAAAGAACGAAATACTTAATAGAGGATTTTAGCCAGATCATCGGAAAAATCAACCATGGGTTTATAACGCAGGTAAAAGGATTCAAAAATACAGGCTTCTAAGTTGGGATACTTATTCATATAGGTTAACAAATCGTTGTATTTTTTCTCTTTAGAGTATTTATGATAATCTTCAAATTCTATGATTATCGGTTTCTTCGGCTCTTCTTTTTCTAAGGGATTTTTTTCGTCACCGGGGGAAGCCTTTCTTTTCATTTTTTTAAATAGATTCTTTTTTATTAATGCCATTTTTTACCTCCAGGTCACATTATAATATTGGAGGTATGACAAATAATGGCATAGGAATAAAAAAAACAAAACCGGGAGTCACATCAGGGTGGAAAACTATTACTTAGGAATGGGGCAAAATAGAAATCCCCGGTTGAGACCTCCCTTCATTAACAGAAAATCTTCACATCGTATTTTTTGATAAAGGAATCAGTAGTAATAATCGTTAGATTTTCAACCTTACTTTGAGCGATCAACATCCGATCAAATGGGTCTTTGTGAATCTCGGGTAAAACGTATGTTTCAATTGCGTGTTCCGGAGTGATATTTAAAATGTTTATCGCGTTTAGTGCAATTTGTTCTTTTATAAATGTCCCCGGATAGTCAGGTAGTTGGATCTTATTGAGTTTCGATTTGATCATAATCTCCCATATGCTGGCGCTACTCAAAAATATTTCATTATTTTTTTCACTGATTTTATCCCGGATGTTTTCTTTTAATCTGTCGTTATCGGTTATCCACCAAACGAAGATATGTGTGTCTAATAAATATTTCACTGGTAGAATCGTTTTGTGGTAGCTTCATCCAGGGGCTGGTCAAAGTCATCCGACACGAAAATCTTACCTTTAGCGGTTCCGGGTTTTCTTTTTCCCTGTTTTTTATTATGGGAGTCTATCATTATAATGACTTTGACATTTTGAGATTCAAATTCGGAATATTCCCCGGGAATATGAATCGTATTGCCATCCACAAAGGTATTAAATTCTACAGCATGCATTTAAATATCTCCTTT
>JAGLQA010000282.1 GCA_023137075.1 Candidatus Aminicenantota bacterium | reverse complement strand
AATAAACGGAAACTGATTTTGTAATCTAAATGCCCGGATTATGATTCGCCAACCGGGGCTGTTCGGCTACTCGCGCCGCGGATTTTTAGAATTATAAAAACATTTATTATAGGGTAGGGAGGGGGTCGCGATTTTTATATAGGGCGGCCATTCCGGTTATATTGGCCCGGATGATGTCTCGGAGCTCCGGGGGGGCCAACACCTCTACACCGGGCCCAAATCCCATGATGTCCCGCTCCACCTCACGGAAATCGGAGACCGGGAACTTCAATATAATACTTTTGTCCTCACACTCTTTAAATTCCTGTCCCGGGAACCAGACCTGATCTTTTACCATGGGGGCAACCTCGGGCGAAAACTTAAGGGTAACTTCGGTTTTTTCACCGGTTAAAAAGATACCGTAACTCTCCTCGATTAATTTTTTGATATCTTCCTGTTTTAATTGCTCGTCCACCCTCTCTTCCAGTATCTCCACCTCACCGATGCGCGAAAGAACAAAATTCCTCATCTCCTTCCGGGTTTCACAGAAGGCGAATAAATGCCAGTTGCCCATGTAGAGCAGCATGTGAAGCGGATGAATGACCCTTCTTCTTACTCCCTTCCTGTACACGGAGTGATAATTGATTTCTAACTTCCTGTCCTTGCTTAAACCAAAAACCACCGCTTCAAACACGGCGGGTTTTACCCGGTAATAGCGTATGTTTTTAATGGAGACCTTCTTCTCCAAATTCGACAAGTCTACCGCCGCATGGCTGTAGATCTTTTCAAAGAAGGAATCGATTTTCTTTTTTATCCTGGGGTTGGGAATGGTTCCGGTAAGCCTTTTGGATATGATCATCGAGATAATTTCCTCTTCGGAAACCCATACCCCGGGGAGTTCGAAACTCTCTTCCGAGTAGTAGTAACCGTTCTCTTCCGCCGAATATTCGATGGGCGCCGAAAAAAAATCGCGCATAAATTCGATCTCCCTGGCGGCCTGGCGGTTTGATATTTCGAACATTTCCACCAGGTCTTTTAGTTTGGGAAACTTTTTTTGTTTTAAGCGGGCATGGAACCAGAGGTAACGTTCGAAAGCTAACTTCTTGGCCATTTTACGGGTTCAGGTGTTCCGGAAGTTTTTGGAGATTCCTTTCTCCAATTGGTATATCACCGTTATAATTCCGTATTCCGGGTCGTGCAGGATGGATTCTTTTACCTCTTTGAGATAATCGTGAATGTTCCGGCGCAGGACCGGCATGGCCTTTCTCTTAGTGCTGTAATGATCCCATACGTCCCAGATGATGATTCCGATGGCAATAATTGTTCCTAAAAACTTACCTCCGGTTTTGGCTGCAACCTGGCTGCCGGTTTTGGCTGCCAGGCCGCCGGCGGATTTTGCCGCTAATCTGGCCGATACTTTACTGCCTATCTTGATAATAATGGGTTTAAGAGCCTGGAACGCGATTATACCCCCGGCCGCAACCCCGGCAATAACCGCTTTAAGCGAGAGCGGAACGGCCCGGTTCGCTTCTATACCGGTGATTAAAATGGATATACTGCCGAGATACCTGTCCCAATCGGCTTCTTTGATTTCATATTTTTTCGGGATTGTACTGATTTTTTCCCGGATAATCTCTGTGTATTCATTTACGGTGTTGTCTACAATCGTTTCTATTTGTGACTGCGAGATTACGGGGCGGATGACCCGGTTGGAAAACTCTTCCTGCACCACTAAGGTAATCTTTTCGGCAGCAGACGGGCTGTCACTGTCGACCCAGTGCCAGACCTCCGAAAGCAGGGCTTGCAGGCCCAATTTCTGCTGAGTCCAGTACCCGAAATACCACTCTAAAAAATCCTCATCTACCCGCTTCATATTGCCTTCGATCCAGTTGTCAAGTTCCCGGGAAGCATAGGTTTCGGCCTGCAAACGGGCATCTTCCATTATCTGCCGGACTTCTTTGTTTACCTTACTCCAATCTATTTTTTCAACCACCGTTTTTTTAACCGGTTCGCCGGGTTTCACATGCTTTTTAGCGGATTTAAAGATGAAGGTTTTTCCCAACCCGGCCAGAAGAATAATGACAACAATTACCCATAAAATTTTACTGATGGATTTCAGCAGTTCGCTCCAGCCGTGAAGCCGGGATGGTTGTTCGGACATGGTTACTGCCTATCGACCTTAGCCCGGGGATTTACCGGTTCTTTTTCCGTTCCTTCACCTGTGACAGTTGCGTTAATTCTGGTCAATGACATGGGCCGTTTATGGGCAGTGGTTCGCATCTTAAAGAATGATGAAAATCGTC
>JAGLQA010000281.1 GCA_023137075.1 Candidatus Aminicenantota bacterium | reverse complement strand
TCCGGGATGGTGGGGGTGTGAATGGTGACAAACTTTCCTTTCCGTCCCGAATAGCGGTGAATCATCTCGGCAATATGGCTTTTCCCTGCCCCGGTTTCACCTAATAATAACACCGGCGCTTCCTCTAAGGAATACCGCAGCACCTGTTCCCTGATTTCTTGAATCTCGGTAGTAGCACCGGTTATCCCACCTACACCACCGCCGGTGTCCCGGATAGCATTAATCATTTCTCCTAACAATTCGCCTAAGATTTTAAAGATTTCCCGGTCCGTCCGGTCGAAGGCATATTTTGAGCCGCTGTCGATATACAAGAAATACTCACCTGTAACCGGCTGTATAATCATGCTCTTCACCAGCAATTTAAATGCGGATTCAGGCAGGTTTTGAACCGACGATTCTATAACCACGTACTCTTGCTCAACTGTATTGGCAGAGTTCAGGGTTTGTTTGATATAGGTTTTTGAAAAACCTTCGCCATCGTAGATATTCCGGCCGACGATTCGTCTGCCTTTATGCCATAAAATATCGCCGTTTCTATCGTAGATCATGGCCAGGGATACTTCCTTTTGTTCCAGCAGCGCCCAGATCTTGGATTTAATAGAATCTATCATAAGTTACTCCACTAAAATTTTAGTTATAATACAACTTTATTTGTGATTTTTCAACTTTTAAAAAATTTGTTTCTTTATAATCTTTCAGGAAAGATGCAATACTTTCCAGCCTTCTATATCGTCCTGGTGGTGAGATATTTTGATGATTATTTTATCCTTCGATTTTTGAAACACGATCTTTTCGATCTCCGCTTCTGTTTTTTTGTCTAAATTTGCCGTCGCTTCATCGAGGATGATGACATCGGGATTTTTTATCAGGGTCCGCGCCAATGAGATGCGCTGTTTTTCACCGCCGGAAAAATTATTCCCCTTTTCGCAGACCAGGTGATCTAAGCCTTTATCGAGTGATGAAATTTTATCCTTCATTTTACATTCTTCAAGAATACGCATGACCTTTTCGCCGCTTATTCCGTTATTTCCGAAAACAATATTTTCCCGGATTGTTTTATTAAAAAGAAAGGTGTCCTGCGAAATAAAGCCGATCCGGTCGCGCAGCTCTTTCAGGTCGATCTCTTTTATATCACGACCGTTATAGAGGATATGTCCCTTTTGGGGGCGGTAGAGTCCTAACAGCAGCTTCATAAGGGTGGATTTCCCGCTTCCCGAATCCCCGGCGATTAATACCTTGTCACCCTTCCTTATCCGCAGGTTTACGTCCTTAATGAGTTCTCCGTTTCCATTATAGGAAAAATCCAGGTTTTTCATCTCGATCCGGTGGATATTTTTAATCTCAAACTCTCCGCTGTCCTCGGGCAGTATATTAAACAGCTCTTTCAGCCGTTTAAAACTTCTTTTCGCAAAATCGAATAGCAGAAAGAGACTGCTGAAATTTTGAATGGGGGCGTACAAAAAAACCAGGTAACCGGAAAATGCCATGTAGCTGCCGATGGTTAACCTGGCAGCTAAGACTTCACGTATACCGAAGTAAAGCAGAAATACCTGGCCGATATTCACGATTAAAGTCACTAAGTTTCTGTATTTTGAGAAGATAACATTTCGCTTCACCTCTATCTCCTGGTAACCTGACAGGGCCTTTGCGGACCGTTCTTTACCTTCCGCTTCCCGGGAATGGCTTTTCAATACCTCTATACCCTGGAAGGTGTCGGAGAGCTCTTTTTCGACCAGGGCGTTCTCTTGCAGGATTTTTTTATTCACGCTCTTGATCTGCGAGCGGGAATTCACGATTTTAAAAACCAGGAAGGGCAAAGTGGCCATGCAAATCAATGTTAATTGCACATGTAAGGTTAACAAAATAACAAAGGTGCCGATAAATTTAATCATGTCCATTACGATCATGACCAGGCCTTCGGAGAAAATAAAATTCAGCCCGGCCACGTCTCCCCTGATTCGCCCCATCAGGTAGCCGGAGTGATTTTTATCGAAAAATTCCATGGGGTAATGGAACACTTTATCTAAGAGTTTTCTCTGTATATCCAGGATACTCTCTTTTTGGAATTTAAAAAAGGTCACCTCGTTTAAATAAGAACACAACCTCTGAACAACTATCAGCACTGCAAACAGCATTGCCAGCGCAGCGAGATTGCCGGCGTTTTTCTTTAACACGATATCATCGATGGCCCATTTAGGAAAAAGTGGATAAAGGAAAGATATAACCGTGGATACCAACAGGAAAGAAACGGGTATAATCCCCTTTTTCCAGTAGGGCGCGAAAAACGATATGATCTCTTTTTTTGTGTTAAACATTTAAGCTCCTCATTGTTTTCAGCAACTGCTCGTCGGGTATGCGAAGCAGGCGGTCACATCTTTGCGTCCAGGGCATATCGTAAAACCACATGCTTTCCAGTTCATTCAACGCTCTATCGACAAAATTTTCTTTGATCCCTTTTATCTCCTGCTTCAATTGCGCTAAAACATATTTCTTTATTTGACCGATATTATCGGCGGCCGGAAAAAAACATCCCTCCTCTATTATAAAAACGCTCATCTCCTTTTTTTCGCTAATTTGCACCATTTTTCCCGGGTTTTGTTCCCTCAGATATTTTTCCATTATATACAGAGGCTCGATATTTCCTTTAAAAAAGAATAATTTCAGTGTTTTCTCTTTATAAGAG
>JAGLQA010000280.1 GCA_023137075.1 Candidatus Aminicenantota bacterium | reverse complement strand
ACAGGGATTTCAAATGTCCCGTTTTTTTTAGAGAAGAAATATTGTCCTGTTTCTTTCAGGTGGATTTTAGCGGTATCGATTGATTTAAAATTGACATTTTGTATCACTCCTTCTATTGTTCCGGCAAGAAGGGGGGTAGAGATACACGCAAATAGGATAAGAAGGGGGATTATCCGGCATGACGCTTTTGCGAATGGTAGATTACCGGGTAATTTGTGACGATGCATATTTTCCTCCGAGTTTTTCGTGTAAATTTTTTCTTTGCGACTATAGGTAGTTTATTCATACGTGCAATCAGGATGGAAAGTTTTTGCGCGCCCTGTGGTTATTCGACGTTTTGCTGCCAGCGTGCCAATTTTTTTTCGATCATTACTTGTTCGGATTCCCTGATTGCCAGTCTCAGGGCTTCCCGGCCGGTTTGAATGGCTTCCCGGAAGTTCCCGAGTTCGGCGTAGATGGTTGCCAGTGTATCCAGGTTATGACAGTTTTTGTATAATTCTGCCGATTCTTTTGCCATTTGCAGGCTGGTCTGATCCACCGCTCCCATTTCGAAGGTGGCCCAGGCCAGGATATTCAGGGTTTTGGAACGGGAGAGATTGCTAAGGTCATGACTGTTCTTTATTTTTTTATACCTCCGGATGATTAGCCGGCGGTATTTTTCCCGTTCTCCTTTCTTAGATAGGAGAACGGCTTTGGTGACCAGGGTGTAAGTGTCGGTACCGGGATACATACTCAACTTCAAACCGGTGAGTATTTCCAATGCCCGGTCGACAAACACACCGTATTTTTTTGCCATCCGGATGGTGATAAACTTTTTACAACTTTCGTCTTCAAAGGAATTAATGATCTGTTCAAATTTGACCGCGATTTTCTTCACCTCTCCTTTCATACCTTTACGGTGAAAAAAATCGATACTATATTCAAGATCGGGAAAGGATTTATAAAGTGTTTTTCCATCGACCTTTTCTGCTGTAATCTCTAATAACCGGTGTAGTTTGCCGGTGTATCTTTTTTGTGCGGGCTTGTTGCCTTTATTGTATTCATAAGCGATAATCGCCAGCAAAATTTTGAGATAGGTAAGCGGCGGCGACGTTAAACCGTGTTTTTTAATGTGGCTTTTGTAGGAGGATTCGATTTTCTTGAACCACATCAGGGCCTGTTTTTTCCGGTCTAAGGAGAGGTAGGATTTTATAATGCCTTCCAGGAGTTCGATGCTGTTGGCGGGATCCGGTTTTTTATCCCTGCGCCGCAGGGAGTTTTCGAAAACCTCTACCGCGGCTTTATAATCCCCGGCCCTGGTCAGCCAGTTGATCCAAATGGCGAGTGCGTGACGCTCTTTTAATTCAAAGCGGAATTTATCGGGATAATAGGAGTGGATAATCCGGGTAAATTCTTCTTTATATTGCCGGGCGTATCTCCGGCTGCGCGGCCCTAATTTGTTTGTCATTGTTAAGTAAAGGTAATCGGCCAGTCTTTCGTAGGTCCTCTGCCGGTTGAACTCCTCGGTATTCCCCGCAGCTTCTAAGGCATTTCTTAAGAGGGCAATGGTCGGTTCGTATTGGTCTGAAGTGTATGGGATTTTATTTATTCTCTCCGTCGCTTTAAACAAGGTATCCCAGTCTGTGGGATTTTTTTTCAGCCGGACAATCAATTTCTGTTTTTCTTTTACCTGCCTCACCCATTGGTAAACACTCTGCACTGTCTCACCGGGAACGTCGGTAGCCCATTCAACGCCCTCCGGAGAGAACAACTTGAGGGTTGGGAATTTTCTTATTTTATGCTTGTCGATATACTTTCTCCCGCACTTTTCGGTGAATTCGATAAAGAGTAGAATCGCTTCTTTTTCGATTGCCCGGAATTCTTTTTTTTCTAAAATATTCTTTTTAACCCTCTGGCATGGCCCGCACCAGGAAGCGGAATAAAAAGCAAGAACCGGTTTCGCGCTTTTTTTTGCGATCCTCAGGATAGCTTCGAAATCGCTTTGTCCGGTATGCCAGCGGCACTCCCCGATTTTAATTTGTCTCTCCAGGGTAAAAAGATTTACGCTTATTATCAAAAGTAGAACGATAGTCCTATAGAAACTGTTTTTCATTTTATCTTGCCTCCAAAATCACTCAACATGATAATGTCCCAAAAATGAACTTATATTTTACAAAAAAAAAATCAATTTTTCAACAATAATTTCTTTAATTTTTAAAAAAAATTTCAAGGCGAACGAAAAGCAAACAGGTTGATGGTTAGTAACAGGGCGGTTCCGAGGAGGAAAATGCCTGTCAGCAGGCAGATTTTGAATACACCTAACAGGGGGAGAAACAGGGTACCCAGAAAAAGGGCGCCGGCCGCGGCTCCTAAATGATCACAGGCATTCACGATTCCGGCGGCTTTTCCTATTTTTTCTTCCCGGCTTAAGTAGATGTGAAGTGATAGTGGAAATACCATACCGACGACAAAACCGAGTAGAATAGTGATAAAAAAGATCATAACCTGGTTCAGCAGTGTGTTGTCCGGGAAAAGTATGCCCATCCGGCTTATAAAAAGGGAGAGGAGCGATAGGGATATTTGTAAAAGGATCATTAATTTTATAATATAAACCACGCTGCGCGATTTCTCTCTCCCGATTAGAAGGTTTGAGAAACCGGCCCCTGCAGGCAAACCGCACATGAAAAGCGCAATAATAAAACCGATAAAATGGTACATATAACCGAAAATATTCTGAAATGTATAGATTATGATTAATTCAAGCGAGAGGCCTGCCATACCGCAGCCGAGTACAGCCAGCAGGGTGTGAAACTTGAGAGACCGGTTTCCATAATCCCGGTGGTTGGTTTTTTTACTTTTCCGGCAAACATACCCCAATCTCAAAAGAAATAAAAGGAGTATAAAAAGTAAGGGAATCGTAAATTCCATTCCTTCAAAAAACTCCAGTACTCCTTCCAGGTTGCTGCCCGCGTACCAGCCGATAATTTTACTGAAATAAAAATTAGCCGCCGGGTGTTCGTCCCGGTTGATGAAATGTTTCGGGCTGCTTTCCAGGACATTTTTTATGTATTCTGTCCGGTCCGCCGGGTAGAGAGAATAGAAAATACCGCCTAATTTTTCGGGTTTTACGCCACTTTTCGCGTAGCGCCGGGCCAGGATTTCCGGGTTGTCCGAAAGGCTTTTTTTGCTGCGGCAGGCGAAGATAGTGTTATGGGTTCCCGGTGTGACCACGATTTCCGGGAAGACCGATGCCGCCGTATGGTAAAGCAAAGCGGTGTAATCGTTTACCAGGCCCTTTCCGTAGTTGTCCGATGAGGTGACCTTGAAGGCGATATAACCGTCCTCTGACGTGATCTTCGATAGCTTGAGAAAAAAATCCCGGGTATAATAGCGATTCAGTAACAGGGTCGACGGTTCAGGTACATTCAGGTAGACGATATCGAAGCGGGGTGATTTACCGATTCGGTCCGTTACGTATTTTCGACCATCTGAAATCTCGATGTGGAACCGCTCCTCCTGTAACACCTGCTTACGCTCTTCGGGCAGGAATTTTATAATTGTTTCAACTACCAGGGGATCGATTTCCACTGAAACGATTTTTTTTATATCATAAGCCAGTAAGTATCCGGCCAATCCTATCAGGGCATCGCCGATGATCAGGACTCTTTTGGGTCCGGGGTGCTGGCAGAAAAGATGGGCAGCCAGTATCATGTTTTCTTCATCATCCGGGATTACGGAGGAATACATGTTGTTTAAATAGAGGTTGTATTGGTTGAAGTTCCCGGAAACTGCAATATTCTGGTATTTTGAATTTGTAGAAAAAATTAATGGAGTAGGGGAGACACTCTCCCACCTTTTTTTTACCGTGATAGCTTCTATTTTCCGGTTTACCGGTGGGAATAAAAGGGACGCGCCAAGAAGCAGCAATATAAATGCCGGCGTTAAGGTTTTAAAACAGCGGGATCGCCGCAGTAAAACTGCCGATGTAAAAAGCAGCGGCAGAATTACCAGGCCGGTGATAAAGTAGGGGTTGAACCGGCCGGCAAGCACGAAGGTATAAACCATTCCGCCGAATAAAAATCCCGCAGCTTCGAATATATAGATGGAAGATATTTTTTGTACTTTTTCGATCCTGCCGCTTTGACCGGTGAGCTGCACCCTGGCGGCCAGGGGGAAGCTTAGGCCGATGAAAAAAACCAGGGGGATAATAAAAACCCCGGAGAAGAGAAAAACCTTAAAGAATCCGATGAAGGTCCCGGCAGCCGTACCGCTGATTTCATATAAGAACCTGGTACAGGTAAGAGAGACGGGTATTAGCACGCACATGATAAGGATTGAGATCACGAAGAGAATTAAGGGATTTTTGCTCCTGTCTGCAACGGCTGCTCCGCTTAGAGCGCCGGCAAAAATACCCAGCAGCCAGTTGAAGAATAAGATGCCCAGAAAAATTTCATTGCCGTAAACCACCAGTAGGAATTCCCGGATAATCATGGCCTGGGAGACCAAGGAAAAAAAGCCCAGAAAAAAGTACGTGACCTGCAGAAGCAAAAAGTTCCCGGATAATTTATTTTCAAATGCCATGAAAATCTACCCCTTTAATTGTATGCAAATTATCACAATTAGTCAAAGGTTTTCAGCAATTCTAGTTTTGATTTCTAATATGTTTATTCTTTCAGGAAAATTTAAAATCCATCCCCGCAGGCGTGTCGGGTTTCTTCTGATCCCCTATGCGTGGGGGAGCGTTTAGGAGAATATGGAAAATTGGGTTCCGACTACAGCCTGCAACCTATCAATCAGCTCAACAACAATAATAATATCAATAATTATGATAATGACGCATCCCCTCCTTTTGACAATAATGGTTAAATTTGCTAATATCTCTTTTCTTATTAGAAAAGATAAGGCCAATGAAACAAAATTTCGATTTAGCAGCGGAAACCATAAATAAATCAAGACATACCACGGTTTTCACCGGTTCCGGTATCTCGGTGGAAAGCGGGATTCCTCCCTTTAGAGGTCAAAACGGTATCTGGAGTAAATACGATCCCTCCCTTGCAGATATCGGTTATTTCCGCTCCCACCCCGACAAATCCTGGGCCATGCTCAAGGAGGTTTTTTTCGATCATTTCGGCAGCGCCGCACCCAATGAAGCACACAAACGTATCGCCGAATTGGAAAAAAAAGGATATGTAAAAGCCGTAATTACCCAGAATGTGGATAATTTGCACCAGGAAGCAGGCAGCACCATTGTTCATGAATTTCACGGAACGTCGCGGACCATATCCTGTTTAATTTGTCGATCATCTTATGAAAGGAAGCAGGTCTCCTTAGAAACGCTCCCTCCCCGCTGCCCGTCATGTATGGGCTTATTGAAACCGGATTTCATTTTCTTCGGAGAAGGAATTCCCAAAGAAGCGAGTATGCCGTCCTTTTATGAGGCCCAGGTGGCGGATGTTTTTTTAGTGATTGGGACGACAGGTGAGGTTATGCCCGCCTGCCAGGTGCCTATCCTGGCAAAGGGAAATGGGGCGAAAATCATTGAAATAAATATCGAACCATCCAATTTTACCTATAGCATAACGGATATTTTCCTGCAAGGAAAAGCCACGGAAATGATGTCCGAGCTATTCAGGAGAATTGAATGAAATTTTATATCGATACATCGGGGGGAATTGCCGGTGATATGTTTACGGCTGCCTTGATTTCGGCCGGGGCAAATTTTGAATTGATTCGGGCGGCCATGTTAAAAGCAGCAGCGAAACTCGGTTCCGCACGGGTTGATATCCGGCAAACAAGCGATGGCTCCAGCCAGCTTCAGATCCGCTTGAAATCCGACAGGAATCATCTCCACGGCAGCGAGGCAAAACATATTTTAACTGAACTTTTTCATGAATTCGATATAACGGAAAAGTACTGTACCTTTGGGTTAACTGCGATCGAAATATTGCTAAAAGCTGAAATCAAAGCACACCGTGATTTTAATATTGTGATAAAAGAGGATGCGGGGCATTCTCATCATCACAATCACCACCACAGCCACAACCGGAATCATGGTCATATCCATAACGATGAAGAAGAAAGTTTTTTGCATGAAGCGCAGGATATCGTGATCGATATTATCGGCGCGGTTCTCGGCATGCAGGACTTAGGTATAGAGCCGGAAGCGCAATTATTGGCCCCGGTATCGGTGGGAGGCGGTTCGGTCGATTGCTCCCATGGGATACTGCCGGTACCGGCCCCGGCCACGCAGGTCATTCTGAAGCGGTATGATATCGAATGGCAAGCAGGGCCCTTAGAGGTGGAATTAGCCACTCCCACCGGGGTATCTATCCTCGCGGCCCTTGGTGTTAAAAAGCATAATCCTTCCGCCCTGGCCGGGGAAAAAGTAATTGCCGCCGGCAGCGCCCGGGGAACAAAGATACTGGATATTTCACCCCTTCAAATTTACTTAGTACAATAAAATAGGCAGGGAAATTAAGGATTGTTTATGCCGGGACTTCTATAATAAACCTGGCTCCCCGGGGCTCGTTATCCACTACGGAAATCAAACCGTTATGCTCTTCGACTATATTATGGGCAATAGCCAATCCTAAGCCTGTGCCGGAGCTTTTGTTATTGGAAAAATAGGGGACAAACAATTTTTGTTTATCCTCATCGCTAACCCCCGGTCCGCTGTCGGCGATTTCAATCCTGATAAATTGACTATCTTTGTTATATTTCGAGATAATTTCTATCTTTCCTTTTTCTTTTAACACTTCTATTGAGTTGTCGATAATATTCACAAATACCCTTTTTATTTGCTCGTGGTCTAATTTTACCAGGATGGGAATATCCACGTCTAAATTGACCTGGAAATCAATATTGCCGTATATCGAGGAATAGACGGATATGAGTTTTTCCAGTACCTGGTTAATATCGCCTTTGCTGAATTTGACGGCCGGCAGCCGGGCGAAATCTCCGAATTCTTCAGCCAATTTGCGGATGGAATCGAGTTCCTGGAGTATGATATGCAAGCTGTCTTCTACTATTTTTCTGAACTTATCATCAGGTAATTCAAAGGATTTCAGGATGCGCTGGGAGGAAATGGTGATTGGAGTTAAGGGATTCTTGATTTCATGGGCGATTCGTTTGGCAACTTCTCTCCAAACCAACATTCGCTGGGCTTTTATGAGTTCGGTCAAGTCGGTTAATACGACGAGGATTCCGGTAAATTGATTATCGATGGGATTACGAATCTGGGAAATTTTTGTTGCCAGGTTCAGTACTCTTCCCCCTATTTTAACATCGATCTCTTTTTCTAATAATTTAAAATTCGTGGAGAGGGCTTTTTCTATGATCTGGGTGATATTTTTATATGAGTCCCCGGAAGCGACTTCGGAGAAATGTTTTTTTCTGGCTTTTCCCGCATTGAGGGAGAGCATTTTTGCTGCCGCCGGGTTAATATCGATTATTTCTCCCCTTGAATCCAAAGCAATCACCCCGGTCGTAATATTGTTTAGAATGTTTTCGTTCATGCTTCTTCGATTACCCAATTCTATTGTACTGCGATTGAGTTTTGCCCTATTTTCTTTTAGGTCTGAAACCATCCTGTTAAATGCTAGAATCAAGGTATTAAATTCATCCTTTGATTTGTAATCGATCTCCATGTCTAAGTTGCCGTTTGCAACTTCAGCCGCTGCCGACACAAGCATCCCAATAGGTGTTGTTATACCCCTGGCCAGGTATAAGCCTAACCATGAAGCTGAGAAAACAACTAAGATTGTTATAAATATAAAGAGGAGCATATATGTGGTCTTGACATCATCTTTTATTCTTTTATTTAAGGTATAATTTTTTACCATTGCGTCTAAAGAGTCCAGGTTTTTTATATATTTTTCCGGGAAATACATGCCGATAATAACTATAATTTTGTCACCTTCCTTGGTAGTGAAATGACTCCCGCTTCTTATAAGCACGCCTTCTTTCAGGTAAGTGGTATGTGCCGGGTCGCTTCCGCCCAGTTCTTTATAAACAAACTCGGTAGGAAGATCTTCGTACTCGCGCAGGCGAATTTCCGGGCTTATAAGGGAGATAAGCTCTTCCTGGTTCCTATATATATTAACAACGTGGAGGTTATACTCTTTCATTTGTTTTTTAACCGTATTATGCAGGTACGTTTTATTTGCCGGTATATATTTTTTTTTATTTCTGATATCCTCTGCTATTATTTTTGAAAAATGTTCTAAGTCATCTTTTGCTTTTTCGTAATAGCTGCCTTCGAGATCTTCGAACTTATTCATTATGGATTCGATACCGGGAGCAAACCATTTATCTATTCCCTCATTGATGAGTTCGGTAGCAAAAAGAAATAGTAAAAGTGTTGGAACGATTGAGAAGGCGATAAAAAAGAAGACCAATCTTTTTTTAAACCTTCCGCCCGTATAGTCTTTGGTTTTATCGTAGTAAAGTTTAATAATATTGCGAATAAGGATGAACAGGAAGGTGAGGCTGAACAGGATGATTATGGCCCATATTGAGACAAACATGGTGGTACTATTGAGTGACAGTGGGGAAAATTTTTTACTTTCGTCGAAGAAGATTCGTATTAATACGAAAAAGACGAAAAAGATTGAGATCCCTCCGATTACCAACCTGATGCCTTTTATGTTGCTTTTATTCATTATTTTACCCTTTTAAAAATAGTGTTATTGATTTTTATAACACATAAGCAAATATTTTTCAACAATTGACATTCAGTAAAAAAAATGATATTTTAGCATATAGAGGAAAAAAGGTGCTCCTGTAGCTCAGAGGATAGAGCTTGGGATTCCTAATCCCAGTGCCGCAGGTTCGAATCCTGCCAGGAGCGCTTCCCTGATGCGCCTTTCCAGCCCTTGAGAGATTTTAAAATCCCCTTCCGGGATCTGCGGCAGGTTGAAGGTAACCTGTACGATCTTGGCCATGAACTTTTCCGCATCTTCTTTATAGGTCTCTTTCAGAGCCTTTATGATAATCTTGTTGGCCGCGCCAATCACAAAAATACACCCTTTTTTGTCCATAAAGAGCTTGATCGTCTCAAGTACTTTGACAATCCGCGGGACCGGGCAGCGGTCCAGGTCATCGATAAATATCACTAAGGCGCCTTTTTTATCATCTTTTTTCTCTCACATCACAATTTTTAACTCTGTTACTCAAAAATGTGCTCATTTTGGGGAGCGTCTCACCCTGCACGAGACATTCTTATTCCGGGTTCGCAAGCCGCTCAGGGGGAGGTCGACACGCCTGCGTTTTTGACTATGAATTTCGTTGAAAAAATTCTATAATTCCCGGTATTTAAATTTCAAAATTAGAATTGCTACTTCAATTGTTGATTTCTTACTTAATTTCCGCTAAAATATTATGTTGTATAAAAATGAAATTTTAATAGAGTCATTATGTGAGTTCATGTTAAAGTTTCGAATTTTGAGATGTACGAAGAAATGAAGAATGAAATGAAGATGAAAGGGAAAAAGGCCGAACACCTTCA
>JAGLQA010000028.1 GCA_023137075.1 Candidatus Aminicenantota bacterium | reverse complement strand
CAGTATAACTTGTTTTTCTGACTTAATGCGCTTTAACGGGAGTTTTCAACTCCCTTCGTGTAACGGATTTGCAGTTGCAATCTTACTGGCAGCAATCACCTGTGCATTTTTTTTCCTAAGTTCTTCTTTTAGTTTATGTCGTGATAATGTCAGTAATCCTTCAATTGCACCTTTTATTCTGCCTTTAAGGCGGTATATAACGCCCTTGCCTCTTAGAGCATACTGAGCATCAGGTAATAAATCCAATTTCTTCTTGAAATAAAAAGCTGCTTTATTATAATCCTTCTCAAGAGTGAAGATTTCACCCATTTCACTTAAAGCAGGAATAAAATCAGGTTGATCAGTCAGGATTTCAATAATGAGCTTTTTGGCTTCACCAAGCATGTTTAATTTTCTATAACTAACAGCCTCCTTAAACATAGGAGAATCACGAGTATATTTATGATCTTTTGTCATCGGATGTTTCTCGTAACTGATATAAGCTTCCTTTCTTTCATGGTGCTATTTTACATAAAAAAAGGTGCTGAGTAAATAGAGAACAAAAAAATATCTTGCCATTTTGAACCAGATAGAATAATCCCTCGCTTGTGCCCGAATACAACCGCCCGGTCTGCCGGGTTACGGAATAAACCACTCCAGGTAAATGAGAATGTTCATCATTATAGACGGAAAGCGGCGATGAATATTCGATCTTTGCTATCCCTGTATTTAACGCTGCCCACAAGTTGCCCTGGGCATCTTCAAATACATACTTGACATTATTATCTAGTAAACCGGTCTCTTTGGTGAACAGGTATTTCAATCTTCCTTGTAGATCGGTTACTACAACACCGCCGCGCAGGGTGGCGATGGCAATATGGCCAGGTGATTGCGACAATTTTATCCCATGGGTTGCTTTTTTTTCTTTTAAATAGTGTTCTACTTCTGTGGAAAATTGTTCTAACGATTTACCATCATAGATAAAAAAACCCATCTCCCTGGTTCCGATCAGGAGTTTCTCCCCGGAGGTGTCGAAGGGAACAATCATAAAGACTACCCCTATAGGGGCAAATATTTCACTTCCGGGAATTAGCTTATAGGAATTGCCTTTTTTTTGTAAAATTCCGATTTTACGCTGTTTGATAAATAATTTTCCCATGCAATCAAACGAACCGTTGAATCTAAATTCATCGCCTTCCCCTGACTCCAACTCAACCACCATCTGCTTTTTTTCCGGATTCCAACAGAACACATATCTCGAGGTTCTGAAAAAGATTCCTTCACCGGTAACATGAGCTCTCCATACATGGCTAAAATTTCTAACTTTCTCATCTACGTATTCCAGCAGTGATATGTATTTCATCTGTCCATACGAGCCTGGAGCAAGGAAGCCGAAATCATTCACCCCGCCAACATAAATAGTGCCGGACCTGTCTACAGCAAGAGAGCGGACCGATTCGTTAGGTATTGAGATGTGCCGCCAGGAAACACTATCATATTCCATCAAGTTGCCATGGTTACCTATATATATAATACCTCGTTGGTCTTGTGTAATACACCAATTCTGGTGGTGAAGCATATAATCCTCGGGGCTGTAATTCTTGAAGAATTTCATGCCGGGGGTTTGGCAATATAAAAATCCTTCCCCGCTTGCTCCCCCAAATAGCCCGATATATAGGAATATCAGCAAACCAACCGTTATTTTCAGGACTTTCCGCCCTTTTCTAAAATGCCCGGACATCATTCTCCTTCTTAATTCTCGACCTATATTTTTAATAGATTATTGTAAAACATATCAGTTCAGATTGCAAGAAATATTTAGGATTACTAAAAAATTTACCACCCACCTTTTTGTAAAAAGCCCCACACGCGTGGGTTCTTTTTAAATCTGTGGCTAAAATGAGAATTCCTGGAACGCCTCTCGCTGAGCTTGACAATAACCGGCTTGCATTTTATAATAGACTATGTACGAAAAAAAATTCATTTACATCAAACCTGAAAAAGGTATCACTCTTTCCGAACAGGCAGCGGACTGCTTTGCTGCAATTAAAAAGACACTAAAGGCCAATCAATATAAAATAGAAGATATTTTAAAACAGACCATATTTATTAACACAGCCGGTAATGATGAATTCGCTGCAAAAAAAAGTGAATTGACGGCTGCGCTGGAACGTTTTTACGGGTCTTTGTTTCCTCCGACTGCTGTCGTGGGGCAGCCGCCTGAAGAACAAAAGCTGTTGGCCATCGAATTGATCATTCTGAAAAACAGGGACGAGGCCGTTGAAATCTCCAGGAAAAAGCTGGAGGATATCACCTATATCACCGTTCAATACCCGGATTTTAAAGAAGTCTATGCTGCCGGTTGTACCGCCGCTGTTACGAATTCGGATGTATACCGGCAATCGAAAACCTCCTTCGATAAAATGAAGCAGATATTAGAAAAGGAAAACCTGGAATTCTCGGACGTGTTACGGCAGTGGAATTATATCGAAAATATTACCGGCTCGACCCGCTTTGAAGATGGAGATAAACAGAACTACCAGGTTTTTAACGACGTGAGATCAATATACTACGATACTGCTGATTTCACGAAGGGTTATCCGGCTGCCACCGGTATCGGTATGAATTGCGGCGGCATCGTCCTGGAATTCATCGCCGCTAAAGAAGCGGATGGAATCCGGATTTTTTCTATTCGGAATCCCGACCAGGTGAACGCGCATCAATACGACCGCAGTTACTTAGTGGGCCAGGCGATTAAATTGGTCCGTGAAAAAACCACACCTAAGTTCGAACGGGCGAAATTACTGGCCAATGACAGTTCGTATTTTGTCTATATCTCCGGGACAGCGGCAATCAAGGGACAGGAGGTTGTCGCCATTGGCGATGTGCAGGCCCAGACACATATTACGACAGAGAATATAGCCCGGCTTATTTCCCATGACAATTTAAAAAAACATGGTCTTACAATCAACCATAATTCGGACCCGCTCTCTTATGTAAGAGTATATGTTAAACGGGAGGGCGACATCCCGCAAGTAAAAAAAATCTGCTCCGAATATTATGAAGATGTGCCGTCCCTTTACCTGATTTCGGATATTTGCCGCGATGATTTATTGGTTGAAATAGAAGGGGTAGTCGAATACAGCTCTAAGTAGGTAGAAGGGATATCCTATTTGCAGTACTTTTCTAAAAATTCGTCTGCTTGTTTGTGGCCGAGTTCTTTTGCGCGCCGTAAATCTTTGCATCCTTCATCTTTCTGCCGCAGCGACAGACGGATGACGCCCCGTTTAAAATAATTCCCCCCATTATCCGGGCTTAGTTTTATGGCTTCCGCGAATGCCGCGGCTGCTGCCGGAAGTTCTTTTAACACGTATAAGGCATCTCCTTTATAGGAATGCGCAGTAACATTCCGCGGATCTAATTTGATCGCTTTATCAAATTCGGTTACCGCTTTTCGCATATCTTTCTGATTAAAATAAAAATTTCCCTTAGTGAGATATAGAACGGCATTCCCGGGATTCAACTCGATCGCTTTATCGATATCGGAAAAAGCATCATTCACGGCTTTTGCTTTCAGCCTGGCTCCGGCTCTGCGGTAAAAGCCTTTGTATGACTTCGGGTTCATTTCCGCCGCTTTTGAAAAATCTGCAGCGGCACCGTTCAAATCTCCGGTTCGTTCTTTCATGATGCCGCGATATATGTAAAGATTAAAATCACCGGGTTCGATTTTAATTGCTTCTTCTAAGTCGGCAAAAGCACCCGGAATATCCCCGGTTTTTGCTTTCAGGGTGGAACGGCTTGCTAATGCTAAGTGAAATTTCGGTTCTATTTTTAGCGCCTTATTATAATCCGCCAGCGCCTGTTCGTATTTTTTCATTTCGAAGTAGGCGTCACCCCTGCTTTTATAAACGCCGCTGTCCTCCGCGTCGATTAAAATTGCCCTGGCGAAGTCCTGCATGGCCTCGTCAAATTTTTTCATGACGGTCTTGACCTCACCCCTGATGACATAGGCCTTTTGCAGTGTCGGCTGGAGTGAGATCGCTCTGTCCAGGTCTAGGAGCGCTTTATCGTATTGCTCCAACCTGGTATACGCATAAGCCCTGTTTTCAAAGGCAAGCGGATATTTATCGTTTATATCGATGCTGAGTGTAAAATCTTCCAGGGCTTCTTTTATATCGCCCAATGACATTTTAATAAAACCGCGCCGGTAGTAAATACTGGGATCCTTCGGATTTTTTTTGGCCGCTTCATCAAGTTTCACGAGAGCGCCCTCCAGGTCATCGCCCATAACCTTTGAATCGGCGATCCTTACATCGAAGATACTGCTGTTTGAAAAATGATCGACTATTTTTTCCCACTCTCTCCCCTGCAAATTGACAAATTCGGGAATATTGATGGCCCGGTTTTCGAGAACCAGGTTTTCGATGAGCACCGGGGGTGTATCCTGACCATTCTCATCAATATGGGTGAGGTACAACTGGGTATAAGCCCCCCTCGCTTTCGAGGTAAATACCAGCCACTTCCCATTGGGAGACCAGGAGTGCCAGGAGTTCATATGATCTGTGTTACAGGTCATTTTCTTCGGTTCTCCGCCGGAAGTGGGCATGATGTAAAGTTTGCTGTCCGGTTGAAGCAGCATAAAGCTGTTGGCCTGGCAGAAAACCAGCCATTTTCCATCCGGTGAAATCTTCGGAAAATAATTGCTCAACCCATTATTTGATGCTCCCGGTATGGGTTCCGCTTTTCCGCCTTTGCCGTTATTAAAAGGTATTTTGTACAGGTCGTATTTAAAAAGGCGGCGGCCCTCGATAAAATCGGAAACAATGGCTGGATCTATAAGAACACTGGTTGATTTATCGATCTCTTCCGAGTGAAAAACAAGTGACTTCGCAAAATATATCGTTTCTCCATCGGGACTCCAGGTTGGATTACTCTGCACATATTCCGGATCGTCCGCCCCGGCAAGGGAGAAAAACTCCTTTGTCACGGTGTCATAAACGGCCAATATACCCTTAATCGGGAAGAAAAGTTGTGAATAGAACAGGTTTTCTTTCGGCACAAACACCGAATGATCTTTGACGGTACTGACGGCGTACCTGCCGTCCGGTGAAATCTGTGAAAGAAGCCCGAAGGTATAGTCGCCGTCTTCCCGCTTATAGGTGCTCCAGGTAATGATTTTTTCCCAGGTTAATGAGGTCACTTTTTCGATATCCGTAATCACGTATGAACCTTTATCATTGGCATAATCCACGTCCATGGCAAATTTTCCACCATCCATGGAAAAGGAATGACAGTTCCCGCATATTGGTAATTTTTCCATTAGTATTTCCGAGGGCTCTTCCGTTGAAATATCGCCTAACCGCCAGTTAATGGTCTCAAGATTTCTGAACGCGTAAATGAAGGGCAGCGGAACGTCCCGGTAAAATATTTTGGCATCCGCTTTGTCTTTCGAAATTTTGATACGGGTGCTGTCCTGTAATGTATTCGCTCCTTTAGCCTGCACCGTGACGGTAATGTCCTGTTCGATATATTTATCTTTCAATTTTTGCCATAATTCAGGTTCCGGTTTCCATTTTGATTGGTCTGTCTTATTTGAATACAACTCCTTTTTCCCCACCTGAAGCCGGACATGCCATTTTACGGTACCCGGCCCATCGTATTTCCAGGTAAAGGTGGGAGCAACTATGTCGGCCGGAAAAAGTGAACCTGCCAGGGGGTATTCCATTTTCAAGGTCCCTTTTATAACCTTATCCGGCGATGTTTGCTCGTTTTTATCTTTTGCGCATGATATGACCGACATGCTTAACAGGATCGTAAAAATAAGCGCAAACAACCTGGTTTTTTTCATTTTTTTCGCTCCTTTAAGAAAATATTATTGGAATAACCTTAAATCATAGGATATTATAGTGGAATTGCTGCGATAAATCAATAAGTAGAGATGTTAGCTCAAGCAGTTCCTCTTTGATTTTTTTAATTTTTTTTGTATTTGTTTTAGTTTATCCATAATCCGATAGCTTAACACGGCTATCGGACTTGCAGAGAAGATACGTACTTTGAAGAACTGAATATTTACGTTAAATCTAATTGAAAATCCACGGGTTTTGTGATATAAGACAAAGTATGATGTTCGAACCGGCTTATATCAAACTTTATGAAAGCGGGAAATTGCAGGAGATCGCAGAGCAGTTTTATACTATCTATGATAACTGCACCTTATGCCCCCGGCAGTGCGGCGTTAATCGAAGAAAGGGCGAAAAGGGCACCTGCCAGGCAGGCACTTCGGTGAAAATCAGTTCCGTCAGTCCCCACTTCGGTGAAGAACGCCCCTTAGTCGGCAGCCATGGTTCAGGTACTATTTTTCTCACCTACTGCAGTCTTCTCTGTCTGTACTGCCAGAATTGGGATATTTCCCACGGTGGGGAGGGATCGGATATAAGCGACAAACAATTGGCCGCTGCCATGCTGAAACTGCAAAAACTCGGCTGTCACAACATCAATTTTGTCACCCCTACCCACTACCTGCCCAACATCGTCCAGGGTCTGGTAATTGCCGTGGAACAGGGACTGCGTTTACCCATCGTTTACAATACCGGTGGTTATGAACGGGTCGAGATACTGAAACTCTTAGAAGGTATCATCGATATCTATATGCCGGATTTCAAATATTCCGATGGAAAAATCGCGGCTAAATTTTCCAGTGGTCTGAATGACTACCCGGAGATAATCAGAGCCGCCTTAAAGGAGATGTTTCGGCAGGTAGGCGTTATGCAAACCGATAAGTATCATATCGCCCAAAGAGGGCTTATTATCCGCCACTTAGTACTACCCAACGGTCTGGCCGGAACCGAAGCGTTTGTAAAATTTATCGCGGAAGAATTAGATCCTGCCAACTATGTCAATATCATGGCCCAGTACCGCCCCTGTTACCAGGGCCATAACTTCCCGGAGCTGTCCCGGGGAATCACGTCGGAAGAGTTCAATAATGCCCTTTTAGCAGCCCATAAATACAAATTGTTTAACTTAGCTTAGGTTATAACGTTAGCCGTAAAGTCAAATTGATTTCCCCAGAATTTCGTCAGGATGCGTCATCTTTGTTAACGCGACCAAAAGGAGCGTTCTTC
>JAGLQA010000279.1 GCA_023137075.1 Candidatus Aminicenantota bacterium | reverse complement strand
TTTTTCAGGGGTAAAATTTCACTGTTTGAGCGAAGCCGAAATCCACATAGATCAAAAATAGGTGGGTGGATTCGGCGCAGTGAGTTTGAAATTTTAGAGAGATGAGTCACGGCAGGTCAATTCACGGACGGGCGATTAAATCCAAAATGGCATAAGCAATTTTCTTCCAACTTTTGTTACTCTTGACAGGTTCAGAGTTCCGAAATATCTTTTTTAAGCCCCCAATAAGGAAAATCAACGTTTCTTTCCGTCCCACTATAATTTTCTAAACAAATATGGTATAACCGTTTTCCAAGATACTACTCGAAAAACGGACCCACATAGCGGTGTGGGGAAAATTATGTCGTAAGGCATAAGGATTTTTAATATTACGAGGTATTGTGATGAGTGAAATAAACAACGTATTGATTTTTTTAAGTTTTTCCTTTCGCCGGTTTTTTCTGAATTTTCTTTTGTATTCCGGCTATTTTTTTGCAATAGTGGCTCTGACTGTGTTCGTTTTTTTCTTTTCTTATCGAATCTTCGGTAATTACTACCTGTTTCTTGCTGTACTGGCTGTCCTGGTCGTCATTCATTTCCTGGTAAAACAGGGACTATTTTTAAAAAGGCAATTGGCCCTAAATATAATGTTTGTGGAATTCCTTAAGAATAAGGGTAAGAAGGTTTTTACCCCGGTAGAAACGAAAGAATTATCATTAAAAAAGGTAAAGGAAATGAAACCAGGTTTGAAAAAAGAAGGGGCGGGATTCATCCCGAATAAATTGCTGCTGGCCCTCAGGGCATTACAGAGCGGGGGTGAAGACGGTTCTTTCTCAAGCGGCGAGTTAAAGAAATTAAAAGCAGAGACTCTTAAATATATATTCATCAATGCGATAATCTTCTTAATTGTTTTGATTCCCTTTATGCTCATCTCTTTTTTCTTTACCAGGGGATTTATGGCCGGCATCCAACTGCTGATTTATTTGCTTGGTTTTTCATTTGTCTATTTCCTGAATTCGGCCGTATTTGAGCCAATTATTTATTTAATTATCCAGGCGCGGGCTTATGGAGCAGACAGGAGAGATTGAAAATTTAAACGGGATTCAATTAATGTCATTTAGTGTTTGACTTTCATGTGCGAATAATATAAAATTTATCTATGAGAAAAAAAATTTTGTTATGTATCGTGATATGTTGTTTTGCATTAAATATAGCCGCTGCCGGGAGCCGTAACTCAATGTCCGCGCGTGAAAAAAGGAAAGTATATAAGGCGCTTGATTATGAGCATAAACGTTGGTATGATATGATAACTCATATTGCTTCCAGCCAGGAGAAGAATGTTTTCCTGGCGTTAAAGAATAACAAAGACCGGAATATCTTTATCAATACCTTCTGGATGATGCGAGACCCCACTCCGGGAACTCCCATGAATGAGCGTAAAAAGAAGATAGAAAAACGATTCGCTTATGTGAATAAGGAGTTCAAGAAGGGATCGTCAAAGCCGGGCTGGATGACCGATATGGGGAAATTTTATATGATTCTCGGAAAACCGAATAATATTGACCGGTATGATAATAAACGTGGACTTTATCCCGCCCAGGTATGGTACTATCATGGAGACCGGAAACTCGGCTTACCGTCATATTTTAACATAACATTTTTCAAACCCAGGAATACCACCGAATGGAAACTTTATAATCCCGCCATCGATGGCCCGCAATCGCTAATCATTACGGGTGAGCCTATCGACATCGATGATCAAATGGCGCTTTTTCAAAAAATAAAAGAATCTGCGCCGGGATTGGCGATGCCTGCGGTAACGATGATACCGAACGAATTCTCCCCCGGTTTAAAACCCAATTTACGAACCAATGTAATTCTAAGCAATATTTACGAATCTCCTAAGAAGCAAATAAATGTTTCTTATGCCAGCAATTTCTTAAACTATAAAGGATATGTTAACGTAGAAGACTCTGTCAATTTTATTGAAAATACCAGCCTGGTTTCGGTTACCAGGTATGAGCGGTTTCGGTTTAATTTTGTTAATATTTCGATAAAACCGAAAAAAATCTCGGTGGGATACAATGATGAACGAGATGAATATTTTTTTAATTTTGAGTTAACCGTTAGTTTGAAGAAGGGTGAGATATTTGTTTACCAATATACCAAAAACTTTGAATTTTACGTCGATCCGGACAAAGTGGATTCCTTAAGAGGAAACGGGGTTGTTATTCATGATTCCTTTCCCGCAATCCCGGGTAATTATACCTTGATGGTATTTGCGAAAAATTCCATAGGCAAAGAATTTACCTATTTTGATAAAAAGATAAAAATCACTCCTCAAGGCACCAACCCGTATCTTGCAAAACCTATTCTCGGGTATAATGCCGATATACAGCCCGGAAATTTTTTCTATCCCTACAAAGTGAAAGAAAAAAAATTATCCGTGGATACTGAAAATACATTCAAGTTACAGGCGGCGCCTTCTCTCCTGATCGGAGTTTATAACCTGGATAAAGAATTATGGGAGAATGGCCGGCTTGAATTGAATTTAAGCGGATTGAGTGAAAGAGACAAATATAACAAAAAATATAAGCTGCAATTAAAGGACTATGATTTCAAGGAGAATTTAAATATTTTATATCGATTAGGCGAGGAAGGATTGTACGCCGATTATTATGAATTGAATGTGAAGTTGATTAATGAATTAGGTATTATTCTTGATTCGAAGGGAGCCGAGTTTACCGTATCTCCTTTTAAAAACTTCGCTTACCCCATGGAAACCTTTAAAAAGTCAAGGCTTGATAATCCGTATTATTTTTATTATATAGTCGGAAACCAATATGAAAATATCGGCAATCTCGAAAACGCTGAAAAATATTACGAAAGATGTATCGAGAATAACCCTGAATTTCTTGAAGGTAGTGCCAGGTTCTTGAATCTTTTGAACCGGCGGAAGAAGTACACGAAAGTCCTGGTGGAAGCGGAAAACTTGAAGAAGGACAGCAATTATGTTTTTGAATATCATTTAGTAAGGGGGACAGCGCTTTACGGTATGAAAGATTATGAGAAGGCATTGAAAGCACTTGTCAAAGCAAACGAGGAGTATGACAGCGATGTCAGGGTATTGAACCTGTTGGGATTCACCTTTCTTAATTTAAATGATTACAAAGAAGCCTTAAAAGCCTTTGATGCTTCTTTAGGTGTTAATAACAGTCAGCCGTTTATTAAAAAAACGATTGAGCAGGTAAAGGAAAAGATCGGATTAAAATAATGTAAAGGAGATTATAAATGAATATCAAAGTGACACAAGATGGTAACAAAACAGTTGTGTTTTTGTCGGGAAGTATCGATATTCCGGGTGCTGAAAATTTAAAGAAGTCGCTAACCCAGGTTCTGGAAGGTGATTCGAAGGAAGTGGCCTTTGATTTTAAAGAAGTGAATTTCATCGGGAGTTCCGGTATCGGAAAATTATTAATATTTTATAAGAATTTTACTTCGAAAGGTGGTAAGATAACGATTGAGAATTTAAATAAAGAAATAAAAGCTTTATTCAGAGCAATTAAACTTGACAAACTGTTTAATATTTAAACACCGATAGAGTATATGAACTAAGCGCCCCGGTACGCAGCAGCGGTTTTTTTTATCCTTTTGCCGGTTTTGATAAGCCGGAAAAAAAGGGGAAAATCGAGTTGACCTGGAGCAAGAGAAGCCGAGACATCTGAGAAATAGAAAAATGAGTTATAAAGGGACAATATTGGTAATTGATGACAATGTTGAATTACTCGAATACTTGAAGGATTTCTTTATGATATATAATTATGAAGTTATTCTGGCAGAAACCGGTAATGAAGGTATCGAAAAATTCCGTGAATATCTACCCGACATTGTGATATCCGACATGAGATTGCCTGATAAGAACGGTAATATTGTTGTAAAAGAGATAAAAGCGATTGATAAAGATGTACCCATAATCATAATCACCGGGTTTTCCGATAAGCAGCTTATTCTAAGCGCAATGAGGAATGGGGCGCTCGATCTTTTAAAGAAGCCCTTTAAACCCAAGGATTTGAGGTACCTGATTAACAAAATCGATACGCTTTTCAGAAAAATTAAAGTTAAACTGAGTTCTTCTTTTGTCAGATGGGAAAAAAGGGAGCTTCGCATATCAAACGATATTTACATTATCGCTCCAGTCGTTAATTTTATATTTTCAAATATCGATTATATATCCGAGAGTGTTAGTTTTATGAAAAACGGGCTCCAGGAATTGCTGATTAATGCTGTCGAACATGGAAATTTAAATATCAGCTATGAAGAGAAACAGGAATTGCTGGAGAGGGAGAGGGGAGATTACAGTAGTCATCTCAAGAATAAGGCAGCCCTGCCGGAATATAGTGACAAGTACGTGACGATAAAGGTGTTTTCGAATCCCGATTATTTAAAAATTATAATCGAAGATATGGGTAACGGTTTTGATCCGGCCTGTATCCCGGATCCGCAGAATCCGGAAAATTTTTTAAAGGAACACGGCAAGGGAATTTTAATGGCAATGCATGCGTATGAAAAAGTTGAGTATAACGAGGTCGGGAATTGTGTGACGCTGTTAAAATATGCGGACCGTAAGAAAGATGACCATATTGTTGAGGACGGCCGGGATAGTTTTGAGATTTTCGATAAATTGCAATATTATCGGAAACTAAAAGATGATTTTGATTTTGAGTTAAACCTGGCATGCGAATTTCAAACCACCTTTTTACCGAAAAAAGAGGACATTTTAAAATTTTCGGGAATAAAAAGTGATTATATTTTTGAACCGTACTTACAAGTTTCCGGTGATTTTATCGATATGAGTAAGCTTGAAGAGAATGTTTACGGTTATTTTATATCCGATATCTCCGGTCATGGCGTGGCCGCCGCTCTTATATCTTCCATGTTGAAGGTATTCTTTTCTTTGTATGGAAAAGATATGCTGTCACCACAGCTTTTATACGAGATGCTGAACATGGAATTTTTCAGTTACCTGAATTCCGGAGATTATTTCACTTCTTTCTATGGAATTTATTTTGAAAAAGAGCGGAAATTTGTCTATACCAATGCCAATCATCCGCCCCCCTTTTTATTGAGGGCGGAAAGCGGAGAGATCATACCTCTGAATACCGAAGGTTTTTTTGTCGGCATATTTAAGACATCGAAATTTGAGGAGAAGGAAGTGATTTTGAACCCTGGTGACAGGATTTTATTTTATTCCGACGGTATTACCCAGGCCAAAAATGTCGAAAGAGGGGAGTTTGGTGAAGAGAGATTGATAGAGGTATACCGGAATGGGAGTGACCGGGATATTACAACTTTACTCGATAAGATATATGAAGAAGTGAAAAATTTCTCCAGTGAGAGAATTGATGACGATGTAACCATCGCTATGATAGAGATCGAGTAATTATACATATCCAAATTTTGGATTAGGGGATTGCAGTTGAATTTTATTATGATTTGTGGTAATTTATGCATATGCTTATACTTATGAAAAACCTATTGTTTACAGCATTACCCGGTTCGGTTAGTAGAAGCGGAGATATTATCGAGTTGATTAAGGGCGCTACACCAGTTGGAAAATTTACGATCATGATATTGTTGATTTTCTCGATCATATCGTGGGCAATTATTATTTTCAAGTTGTCCGAATACGCTAAGGCGAAAAAAAATTCGCTGAAATTCGTCGAATATTTCAGGAAAAGTAATAATTTTTCCGATATCAATAAGTATGCTTCCATGATGCGGAACAACCCGCTTTCTAAGATATTTCGCTATGGTTACAGGGAATTATCGTTACGTAAGGGAGCAAAAGACAATCCCGGCGGTATTAACCTTGACAATATTCATCGCTCCCTGCTGCGAGCTTCAAACAGCGAAATAACCAGGCTGGAACGTTTAAATGGATTCCTGGCAACCACGGCCACCGTTTCGCCCTTTATCGGTCTTTTCGGTACGGTTTGGGGAATCATGAGTTCCTTCCAGGAAATTTCGAATATGGGACAGGCTAACCTAACCACCGTTGGCCCCGGAATTGCCGAAGCCCTGATTGCCACGGCTTTAGGATTGTTTGCAGCGATTCCGGCGGTTATATTCTACAATTTGTTGTTGAATAAGTTAAAAGTAATCATTGCCTCGATGGAAGATTTTACGTTAGAGTTTTTAAATGTGAGCGTGAATCTAAGGTAGAACCATGCAAGTGAGTATAACTAATTCAAAAAGACTATCGCCCAACATGTCGGAGATTAATGTCACCCCGCTGGTGGATGTGATGTTGGTGCTCTTAATTATATTTATGATTACCGCTCCTATGATGCAGTCGGGTATCAACGTGAATTTGCCGAAGGTCGAGACAAAAACGAATCCAAGCAGCGGCGGATTGGTTGTTTCCGTCACCAAAGATCGTTACATTTATATGGACGATCAGGTTGTCAACCTGTATTTGTTGGAATCGAAATTAAAGGAATACTTCTACAACAAAAAAAAAAGAGTCGTTTTTTTAAAAGCAGATAAAGACCTGCCCCATGGTTATGTGACGAATGTTATGGGACTATTAATCAAAGCCGGAATCGAAACCATCGGAATAATCGTAGAAGAAAAGAAGGAAGAATGAAATTCAGGATTGCAGTTGTGGTATCGCTAATCTTGCATATTTCGATTTTTGCTCTCGCCTTTTACGCTCCCGGTATACCGGGTTTGAACAAAGGCGAGACGATCTACTACGTCGATTTCATACAGTTGCCGGGCGGCGGTGGAGGCGGCGGCAGTGGAGAAGAGTCGACACAGGCAGTCATTCAGGATGATGCGGCGAACCCGGTCGAGATTCAAGATACGTCAAAAGGAGTCAAGGATTTAACGGTTAAGAAAGAGGAAATAGATACCCGGTTACGCCATCCCGACCTGAATAAAAAAAAGCAAAAAGACGATAAAAAGATTCAAAAGAGTCAAAAAAAAAGAAAGAAAGAAGAGCTCGTATCCATCGTTAGAAAAGATAAAAGGGATATGAAGAGGACGAAAAATATGTCCCCTTCATCTAACCGCCCCGGTTCCAATATCCGTATCGGCAGTGGGACCGGAACCGGCTCAGGATTCGGCAGCGGTTCCGGCGGTTCCTTTCCATATGCCTATTATATCGATACCATAAAAAATAAAATCTCTTCTTCCTGGTACAGTTCCTTAATCAGTCCCGGGCTAAGAGGAAAATTTGTGGCGGTCGTATATTTTAAGATTTTAAGAAACGGTAGGATAGTGGGCCTGACAGTGGAACGAAAGAGCGGCAGCGATTCTCTCGATCTATCTGCCCTGAGGGCGGTGGAGAACGCGGCGCCCTTTCCACCGCTCCCCACTTCCTTTGCTTATCGTTACCTCGGCGTTCATTTCGAATTCGAGTGGAGTAAATAATGGGGTGAAAAATGATTGATTATCAGCGATCTAAAAAAATAGTGACACCGGTATTTGTTTTGCTGTTTATTGTCATGGGTGGTATGATTCTGTTGCCGGCCCAGCAGGAAGTGAGAATCCGGATCCGGGAGGGGATGCCCATGATTCCCGTTGCCCTGCCCGAATTCCATTTTATAGAGAATTCTATCCGGGATAATGAGTTGAAGAATGAACTCTATGACGTGTTATGGAAGGATTTAAGATATTCACGGGTATTTAAATTGGTTCCGAAAGAACATTACAAATATATTCAAAAATTCAACCCGGACAATATTATTTATAAGGATTGGGCCTCTATCCAGGCCAATATTTTAATTTCGGGAAAACTCGAAGTTTCGGGAGAACAGAGAATCATTTTTTCCTTCAAGGTTTATGACGTTAAAAGTGAAAAGTTTATTTTGGGACGAAATTTTGGCGGTAAAAAAGAGTTTGTCCGGTTAATCGCTCACCGGGCGGCAGATGAAATGATGAAGCATTTCGGTGAGAAACCGATTTATACATCGAAGGTTGTCTTCGTGTCCGACAGGGAGGGGAGTGACGAGATATACATAATGGATTTTGACGGCAAGAGACAGAAGAGAATTACCTTCAATGATTATATTGATTTGATGCCTTCCTGGAGTTCCGACAATGAGAAGATAATGTATACATCTTACCGCCGGGGAACCCCGGAACTTTATATCTTCCATCTGTATACCGGGAAAACCGGGCTGATCTCTACCGGTGGAGTCAATTACAGCGCCGACTGGTCACCCGAAGATGACCGGATCGTTTATACCTCCTCTAAAAATGACGGCAATACGGAAATCTACCTCAGGAATATGAAAACCGGGAAGGAGAAACGCTTAACCTTCAACCGGGTCATCGATACCTCGCCGGGCTGGAGTCCGAGTGGAAAGGAGATTGTTTTTACCTCGCAGCGGAGCGGGACTCCACAGATTTATACTATGGGTGAAGAAGGAACCAATGTGAGGCGGATTACCTATGAAGGCACCTATCATGACAATGCCGTCTGGTCACCCGACGGGACGAGAGTCGTTTATGTTTCACGAATCGAAGCCCGGTTTGACGTCTATGTTTACAACCTGAAGAACAACACAATTGCGAAATTAACCGAAAATGCCGGGAGAAACGAAAACCCCACCTGGTCGCCTGATGGGAGGCATTTAATTTTTTCATCCAATCGCAGTGGGCGCTACCAGTTATACACGATAGATTACGACGGCTCCAATTTAAAGCAATTGACCTCTAAGGGAGAAAATAAAATGCCGAAATGGCAGAAAAAGTAGGGGATGAATTTGACAAAAACTATTTTGTATATTATATTTAATTCTAAATATAAAAAAGGAGAAAGCTATGATGAAGAGAGTGTCTATTATATTGCTGATGGTTGTGTCGTTGTTCTTTTTTACCGACAGCTGCAAAAAAAAGGTAAAAACCGAACCGGTAAAAGAACCGGAAAAAATTGAAAGAGTCGAAGAAACCACCCCTCGAATCGATAGGCCGGTTCTGACGGAAGAAGAGATATTTGAAAAGAAGAGTTTGGAAGAACTGAACGCGGAAGGTAACTTAAGAAAGATTCATTTTGACTTTGACAAATATGATGTTAAAGATGATATGAAACCCATACTGCACCGGAACGCGGACTGGTTATTGAAACATGGCAGCGCGGTGATAACGATTGAGGGACACTGCGATGAACGGGGAACTATCGAGTACAACATGGCTCTTGGTGAAAAGAGGGCAAAAACTACCAGGGATTTCCTTGAGTCTTTAGGCGTTACCGGGATAAGGATGCAGGTCGTATCCTATGGTAAGAATAAACCCATCGTAAGGGGAGTGGATGAACAGACCCATTACCGGAACCGAAGATGTGAATTTGTCATCATAAGAAAATAGGAAAAAAAAAGAATATAGAGATATAAATGATGAAGAAAGCGATAATCGTTGTCGTAATATTGTGTTGGTTAAGTAATCTTCCCATCTATTCGATTAAGAAAGATACGAAATTAATTTTAGATGCCCTGCGGAAATTAGATAAAAAAATAGAGAGTTTAGAGAAAACCATTACCGAAGTTTCTTACGAGTTTTCCGAAGTGAAAAAAAAGGTCGATATCATTGAGGGAAAAATGAAAGCCGTATCACGGAACCAGGCCGATATGAGCCAGAGTAAAGAGAACTTACTGCTTAGCCTGCAATTTATTAAGGAAGAGATTAACGAACTAAAAAACAGTATCGGTAAAATAAACGACACCCTGGTTTCGCTGCCGGCGGGAAGTTTGTCGCTGAATAGTAAGAGCTATGGCGCAGCTGACCAGGCAGCTTCCGTTCAAGCCCCGGATACCATCTATTATACAGCTTACTCCGATTATATCAAAAAGAATTATCAGTATGCTATAACCGGGTTTAAGCAATTCCTCAGACTGTACCCTAACAATACCCTGGCCGATAATTCTCTCTACTGGGTTGGCGAGTGTTACTATTCGCAAAAGATGTACCGGGAGGCCGTTAATACCTTTACCGAGCTCATCGAAACATATGAGGATGGTGATAAAATACCCGACTCGATATTAAAAAAAGGATTTGCCCTTATCGAGATGGGTAAGCAGTCCGAAGGCATAGACGTTTTAAAGGAATTAAGTTCAAAATTTCCTTTATCCGAAGAAGCCTCTTTGGCACAGCAAAAAATAAGAGAAGTAATGGATTAAATCATGAGTCAAGTAAGAAGTTTAAATCGAGTCATTTTAGTCGGAAGAGTGGGCAGGGACCCGGAGATAACTCATATACCCAGCATTGGAAAAGATGTCGCTAAATTCAGTATTGCCACCAACGAAGGTTATATGGATAAGAACCAGCAGTGGCAAGATATTACGGAATGGCATAACCTCGTAGCCTGGGATTGGAACGCGAAGAAGGTCGAAAAGAACTTAAGCAGGGGAATGATGGTATTAATCGAAGGTAAGTTAAAAACCCGCAAGTGGCAGGATAAGGAGAGCGGGCAGGAAAGAAGAGCCACCGAGATTATCATTGACGCCGTCATTCCGTTGGAGAAATCCAATAAAACGTCTTCGTATCAAACGGACAATGGGCCGCAGCAGTCCGGTCAGGATAATTATTCTCCCCAGCAGCCGGGTCCCCAATCAACTCCCGAAGTGCAGATCGACAGCGATATCCCTTATGATGAGAGCAACGATCCTTTTTAAGGTACAGGCAAATGGCGTTTGTAAATTATAATAGTAAAGAAATTACGGTAAAGATCGTTTATTACGGTCCTGCTCTGAGCGGAAAAACCACCTGTTTGAAATATATCTATACCAGCAAGAAATTTGAGAAAAAAGGTAAACTAATAACACTCGATACCGATGGGGATAGAACGTTATTTTTTGATTTTCTTCCCATAGAGATCGGGAAAATGGGCGATTATTCGGTGAAGATGCAACTCTACACCGTACCCGGGCAGGTGGCATACGATACCACCAGGAAATTGGTGCTCCAGGGAGCGGACGGGGTTACCTTTGTGGCAGATTCCCAGGCGGTCATGAAGGAACAGAATGCGGAAAGTTTTGAAAACTTGAAAGTCAATTTAGAGTTAAATAATATTTCCTATTCGGACATCCCCATTATTCTTCTATATAATAAAAGGGATTTGCGGGAGATCCTGCCGATAGACGACCTGAATAGAGATCTAAATAAGGAAGAGAGGCCTTTTTTCGTTACTGTAGCCACCAATGGAGAGAATATTATTGAAAGCCTTCATGAAGTCATGAGGCTGGTTATTATCTACTTGAAGAATAGACTGTCTGTTTTTCAAAAAGACAAAACGGTTATGTTTCAACGAGATGAAATACTGGCCAGGGCTGAAGTAGACACGGAAATAGAGGAAGATTCGGAGAAAGAAGTTATGGAATTGTCGTCTCCCATTCTCGAAGAATCAAAAGCGGCAAGTGATGAAGGCTTGGGCGATGAAGAGATATTTAATCTCGTGGATGACAGCATTATTGACAGCGAAGAAGCGGAATTGGCGGACGCCGCATTAGATATGCCCGATGTGGAAAATTTGATTGAGAAGCCGGAGGTTATTGCGGAAGAACCTACCGGGCCTGAAGCGGAAAAAGATGATGACGCTTTTGAACTGAGTGGGGAAGATATTGTGGTAGAAAAAAATGCGCAGGAAGTAAAAAATATCAGTGTCCCCCTTAATATAGAGATTCCGGATGATAAAGATGAAGTTAAAATAAACTTAAACCTGCAGATCGTTGTGAAGAGAAAACATTAAGATAGGGAAGGATGAAGAAGACGTTATGCGCAGCCCTGATTATTCTATTCCTTCTAAGTGTCCTGCCTGCGGTGTTATACGGCCAGGGACTGGAACAATTGGCGGCAAAAACCTTCGATTCTATCTCGGATTTTTTCAAGGATAAATATAATGTCAGGACCTCGATCATAAAGTTTGAAAATTTTTCCGGGTTTTCAGACATCGTTGCCCAGAAGTATTACCAGTTGTTGGTTGCCAAATTTGAATCCCAAAAGGATGTGATTTTTAACGATTTAATGATAAATTTTTCGAAAAACCGGGGAAAATTCAATTCAATGAGGATCGGGAAATTAAATTATCTCATTTATATAAAATTGATTCGCAACCGGAAAAAGATAGGTGCCGGCGCTGTTATATTTTCGAAATCACTTGACCGGATCGTTCATATAAAATACGTGGAGGAAGCATTAACAACAGGCGAGAAAGATATCATTAACACTGTGGATTACGGTTTTAAAACGGTCGGATTTTCAAAGGCTATCGAGTTCGGAGCCAAAAAAAATTTGCTCGATTTTAAGACCATCCGCGAGTCGGGAGGAGAGGAGCGGTTTTTCTTTTACTACCCGGAAGAGATCGAAATATATAAAATGGCGGGAAGTCAATTTAGAAAATTTTTCGCCTTTAAGTTTAAATGGGGAAGGCCCTATTACCCGGTCATTCAGCCCGAAGGAAAACTCTCTTATTTTTACCGGGGCAGCACCTTATATTTGACCGCAGGAAGTAATTTTTCTACCCGGTCGAAAATTTTTGAGTTTGCGGACAATCAATGGAGGGAGGTAGACAGTGTCAATTTTGTTCCCTTTAAGCTTATCCGCATAAATAACGGTGAATACCTGGCCGGCGCCAGTTACCAGGAAGGCAAAAATATTTTTGAAGGTAAAATACGATTGGCTCCATTCCGGTCGGGAAAATTGAAAACAGAAGAAATTTATGAAAAAAGTCTTCCTTTATTTTACGCCATTGCTTTTTCCGTTAATGACCATAATTTAGATTCGATACATGTTATTGATAAGGAATACCGCTATCGATATTTTGCATCCGATTTTGAAGAATGGACAGTGGAAAATGAACGGAGAGGTTCTTCCCTTTGTGCTCTCAATGGGAAATGGCTGGCTGTCAGCGACTACTCCGAGTCTGTCGATACGTTATACTTTTATAGGATTGATATGGGCAGCAGGGAGTTGGTTTTTGAGAATAAGGTTAATGGAGAAGTTATTTTCATTTCAGACGGTTCCTGGAAGAAAAAGGAAGGATTCTGGATTTACGTAAAGATGACGGTTGAGCGAGAGAATCTCAATGCCGAATACCGGCTGCAGTTCTGGAGCAAAAATGATGGATAGATTTAAATATACGATGCGGCGGTGGTATAAAAGGCGCTGTCTGTTTTTAATTGCCGCCTTAGGCTCCCTGTTTTTGATATCCGCCATTAAAATCAATTATGGAGGGGAAGTGAGTATCCGCTTAAACGAACCGGACTCTTTTATTTTTTCTCCATCCAATTATTCAAACCTTGTCTTTTATTCTTTAATCTACGAAAACCTGTTTTATTTAAAGAACAATGGCGATATCCAATCACATATTTTTAAAGATTACAAATATGACAAACAAAGCAAAACCCTTATCCTATCCGTCAGGGATAATATCAGCTACTCCTCCGGTGATCCAATAACCGCGAAAGATGTCAAAAATTCCTTACGATTGTTTTTAGATAATAGTTTCGCTTCGGCACGAAAAATAAGAAGTATGATTAAGAATATCAGGCTGGTGGAGAAGAACCGGGTAGCCATTGAGCTACTTTATGACAATTCCGGTTTTGTCAGCCTGTTAACTTCACCTGAATTGGTATTATTGCCCCCCACCGGTCAAACCTTTTCGGGAATCTACTACCCGGCTGAAAAGGTACCCGGAAAACACCTCATACTTCGACCTAACCGATTTTATCCCGGTGGCAGGTCATACGTTGACGCGGTGAAAGTGTTGTTTTACGATTCGTACTTGCCGGATATTTTTTTATCAAGACCGGGCCGGAAAAGCCCCAGGTTCAGGGAATTTGATTCCGGCGTTTTTCAAAATATATACATTCTTTTCCCAGGGAAAAATGTCAGCCAGAATACCCGTATCGCCCTGTATTCACTGCTCAAGATTTTTTATCAATCTTCAGATTTCGATGAACTTAATTCGATGACATCCAATGACGAATCGCCCATCTCTCTAAACATAAAAACATTCTCCCTCTCCAGGATTCGTTCGATTTTAAGGTATTTAAATATAAAGTTGCATATACCCAGCTCGTTACATACGATGGAAGCGGAATTTCAAGAGTTTTTAAGAAAAAAACGAATTCCCATTGAAACCATATACTTAGGTGACAACCAGTTAGCCAACCTGATGAATAACACGTCGGTTAAGTATCTTTTATTGGAAAAAGTATTCACGAAACGGATGCCTTTAGATGAAAAAATAAAGAAGATTGTTAAAGAGATGAGTTTTGCCCGTTTTAACGCGAAGTATTTAAAACTGATAAATGAATTAGACGAAGTAAAATTCTTAAAAAACGAGGAATTATTATTTGACCAGGTGGCCAGGATTGTCGATGAAATGATTAAAGACGGCTTTATTCTCCCTCTTTTCCAGGAAAGGTATTCCACATATATCAAGAATGAAATCAAAGGCATAGAGATCGATTATTATGGCCGGCCTTTATTTCAAGGAGTAAGAGTAAAATGAAAAAAAGAATCCTGATATTTATTTCTATTTTATTTATTTTTGCGGCCTCTCTCTTTTCTCTTGAGTTGGGGTTGATTGCCGGATCAATTACAAAACCTTCGGAGGCCATTTATGGTATTTCCGCCTGCAGTGGAATAATCATTCCCTTGTTGAAATTTGAAGTCGAATATTATAACCTGGCAGACCGGAAATTTGAAGCCCTTACCGCCGGTGTAAAGCTGCGCAAACGGTTCAGGAAATTTGCCCCCTATGGGGTAGTCGGGGTTGGTTCAGAGTTTGATAACCTAACCTTTAACTTCGACGAGTATGAAACATTCTTCTTTGTGGGCGGCGGAATTCACCTATACATCGGTGGTTTTTTATCGCTGCGGGCCGATATTCGCTTTCTCAACTTTTCCGATACAAACAAAACCCGCCTATCGGTCGGAGCATTCTTCCACCTGTAATTTACTTGATTCCGGCAATTTTAAGGATGGTTTCGTCCCAATTATAGC
>JAGLQA010000278.1 GCA_023137075.1 Candidatus Aminicenantota bacterium | reverse complement strand
GCCTTCTGGTATTGCGAAGAACTCATAATCGATCCTAAAATGTAGGTGCCGACCTTGAAAGGAACAACAAACGCTAAAATGGCTAAATAGGGACTGCTGGATGGGATGAGGTTCTTATTGAAAAGAGCGATAATAAAGTCCCTGGTAAAGTACAAGAGCAAACCCAGCAGGATACCGGTAAACAGGGATATTAAAAACAGGTATTTAAAAAAAGTTTTGAGATCAACCGCCTCTTTACCGCGGAACACCCTGGAAATAAAAGGAGTTAACGCCTGGGCCAGTACCTCGATAAGCAGGTTTACGGTCAGGTATATCCTGAGGGAGAGGAAATAACCTCCGAGGATTTTTTCATCGATAAATAACGAGAGTATAAAGAGATCGGCCTGGCGTTCCAGAAAAGTGAATCCAGTAAAAAACCAGAAAAACTTTATTTCCCGGAAATGGGTAAATCTTCGCTGTTTCCGGCGACCAGGGAGTCCCCTTTCGCGAAAATCCCGCTGCGCAGGGGAGCGTTTGTTGTCTTTAATAATGGCAAAAATTCTTCCGGTTACACCGACCGATAGGGAAAAAACTCGTATTAAAAATATTTTCGCGATATCCAGGTTGTTTCTGAATAAAAAGATCAGCGCAGCAGTGACGAGCAGCGACAGGAACATATAAAGGGTGTCGATATGGACTTTTTCTTTGCCCAATAAAAAACCACCGAGATTTCGCTCCAAACCGTACAAAATCCCGGCAAACAAAATGACTGTAAAGAGGGGGGAATCGATTTTGCGGTAGAAAATAAAAAAAAACGCCATTAAAACAAAAGAAAAAAGTGAACCGTAAAGAGTGGCAATTAAGGTTTCGTTAAACAATTTTCGCAGCATACCCGGTTCCTCTCTCCGGTATGCCACCTCTTTGCCGAGAAAAACCTCTAAACCAAGATAGGATGTGACAATAAACAACTGGAAGAAAAAGAAGGCGATACCATACCGGCCTAAGCTTTTTGTGTCCATGAATTTGGAGATAAAGAAGATAATCAGCAGGCTGGTGCCGGTAGAAAAAAAGCGAGAAGCAACCGAAAAAAAGGAGGTTGAAAAAATTCTTTTTATCATATAAACAAAACTATTTGGGGATTAATACCGACGCTGCGTATTTTCCTTTATAAAAAAGGTGTTTTTTTACTTTAAAATAAACGCCTTTATCTCTCTCCCGGTAGAGAAGATCTTTTATCGCATTTCGGGCTTGGTACATCGGACTCCGGTAACCGTCAAAAGCAATATATTTAATTTTTTGTTTTTCCAAAATTTTCATAAATTTGACCGGCAATTTTTCCCTGTCGGAATATATTCTTTCATCTTCAAAGACAAAAGCGCCTCTTATTTTTCCCTTATCGACATAGTAACGAAACATCGGCCAGTAAGCGTACACCAGAATTTTTTCGTCCACGGGCCTGGCATTGACCCATTTGGCAACCATGTAACTGCCGGCATTCGAGTCCATGCCGAGATAAAAAAACGTCCGCTTCAGCCCATCGTAGTATACCTGGGAGAAAAAAATAGTGAGAATTAAAAACCAACCGGCAAATTCCCATTTCCCTATTTTTACCGCTGTTTTCTTAACACCATAGAAAAGCATCGGGAGCAAAAACAGGGCAAGCCGGATCGCCGTACCTTTTATTACCGGGAGGAATATCACCACCAAAACACAAAATAGGGAGATGGCCAATTTTGCGGGTATCTTTACCCGTTTCACCTCTTTCACCCGGAGCCACAAAAAATGTGTCCCGGTCAGGGCTATTATAAAAAAAAGCCAGATGATCGAAAGCCAGCGCCTGAATTCCAATTCCGGCTGCAGGGCCTGGGTGTATCCTTTGGCCAGGATGAAGATGAGCATATAAAAAGAGACCGATAAAAGCCACGGTCTTTTATTTTTAAAAAGATAATAGATTCCCGCAAAGAAAAGGCCGACTAATACATAGAAAAGAAACCATTTGATCAGGGAAGGAGTTTTGTGCGGCACAAAATACAATAGATTCCCGTACAACAGGTGAACCAGTTCACCGGGATGAGAAAAATAGTAAAGATAGTATCCCTTTGAAACAATTAAAGCAATTTTATCAATAAGACGGTGAGCAAAACGGTCAAATAGAAAATATAATATCAGACCGGCCGGGATGGTCGACAAAAGCAGGTATTTCCAGCTTTTTTTCTTGCGATCGATATAATTGATCAGACAAGAACCGATCAATAAAACACCTTCAAACCGGGTTAATAAACCGGCTGTAGTAAAACCGACAGCATGGATTATTTTTTTTTGCCTTCGTCGACCAGGGGGAGAGTGAGCCGCGCTTAACGAATCCCCACGCATGTGGGGCTCCTGGACTCCCGGAAAAAGCTTTTGTTTATGATTGGCTGCCAAAAAGTGAAATAAGGCGGCTGTAAAAAAAAGATAGAGCATGTCGGTTTGCGCGGTGGATAACAATTTCAGAAAAAACGGGGAGATGGATAGAAAAATTGTTCCGAAAACCGAGAATGTGGGCGAATACTTCTTGAGCAATTTATAAGAAAAGACTAAGACCCCGAACCCGGAGAGCAGGGAGATGATCTGACCTCCCAGAATGAAGTGGTCGGTTGTACCGCCGAATAACCTGATAAACCGGCCGAATATACCCAAAAGGAAGGGAAACAAGGGGGGAATAAACTCCAGGTTCAGGTCCCCGGAAAAAAGTTTTTCCTGGGCGAAATAGTAGTGGTAGTAATCGTTACAGGCCAGGATATCATGCCGGATCATCAACAGCCAATTGATGAATATAAAAAGAGACACCACTGCCAGGAAAAAAACATCGCTGAATATAAAACCCTGGATTTTTACTTTTAAAGAGAATGTGCGCTTAACCATCGTCGTTATGTGAGTATATCAATCTATTTTTTTATCTGCCTCTCCTACCTTACGGTCACGTTGGTCCAATACAATTGCTACCTCCTTCATTAGTTTTAAATATACGGGCAGCCTTTTTAAAATTCCCTGGTACATTTCTTTTTTATAAACATGGCTTAGATAGTTTCTATCATCAATCATCCGGATCAAATTTTCAAAATCTTCATAGTCTAAAAGCCCGAGGTTGAAACACTTTTTTATTACCCCTTTTGGGCTTCCTTCATCAATCCCTTCTTCTTCAAATAAGAAAAACTTAATTGTTTTCCACAGCAACTCAATGTTAAATTCAAATTTTTGAATTTGCCCGCTTTCGATGCTGTCTTTAATATTCTCAGGGTAAATTGAGACATTAATGTTTAACGATTCTTCGAAATTTTGAAGAGCTTTTTTCAATTCTTTAAGACTGTTTTTAAATCTCATTTCCATTGTATCCGATTTTTCCGGGCCTCTTTCTTAAATTCGCCGTCAACAATATCAAAATTAATAATATCGACATCGAAAGGAACAATGCTTTCCTCTACTTTTAAAAGAATTCGACTTTTCATCCTGCTGAAGAAGTCTTCATCCAACCCGCTTACGCCGACATCCATATCGGAGCCGAGCCTGAAAGTTCCCCTTGCTCTTGAACCGAACAAAAAAACTTGACAGGAACGATCTTTTAAAACCTCTAAAACAGTTTTTTTTACGATAGACATATATTTGTCTTCGTAATCTCTTTTGACCCGTCTTTGCTCACTATTTTGTCTCATTTTTATTACCATGCTGATTTTTATAAGAAGGGATGCATTCTTTTAGTATTTCTTTGAGTTTTTCGGGACTGTACAACGCTTTTTCTAATTTTTTAACTACCCGGTTGATTTGTTTAACATTCAAGTTCGAGTCATTCCTGGCTGTAAAAATCTTATCATGAGCCGTTACTATCGTTCCCTCTTCCGCGGTCAGGATCTCCTCGAAGAGTTTCTCCCCGGGCCTTAAACCGGTGAAAACAATATCGATATCTTTATAGGGTATCAGGTTATTCAGCAGGATCAATGTCTCTGCCAGGTGAACGATTCGAACCGGGTCTCCCATGTCGAGCACAAAAACTTCGCCCCCCTTTCCCATGGAGGCAGCTTGAAGCACCAACACCACCGCTTCGGGTAGAGACATGAAATACCTCGTCATGTCTTTGTGGGTGATTTCAATGGCACGGCCTTTTTTGATTTGATCTAAAAAAATCGGCACCACGCTTCCCCTGCTTCCTAAGACATTTCCGAAACGAACGGAAGTGATATGCGGTTTCCGGGACTTGCTGTCGTTGTAAGAAGTACAAATCATCTCAGCCATCCGCTTGCTGGCTCCCATCACACTGACCGGGTTAACCGCCTTATCGGTAGAAATATTGATCAATTTTTCACAATGATATTTGACGGTTGTTTCTACCAGGTTTAAGGTGCCGACAACATTGGTTTTAATCGCTTCTTCAGGGAATTTTTCCACTACCGGCACATGCTTGCAAGCGGCGGCATGAAACACGACCTGCGGGCGGTGCCGCTCGAAAACCATATCTAATTTCTCCCGGTCCCGCACATCCCCCAGGATAAATACCAGTTCCTGGTTTTTTCTTTTTAAAACTTTCAACTCTCGTTCTAAGTTAAAAATCTCGGTTTCATCGATTTCATAACCGATGATTCGAATCGCACTAAAACTTATCAATTGCCGTAGGATTTCCGACCCGATCGACCCGGCTGCCCCGGTAACCAGGACGACTTTGTCTTTTATATAGGATTCGATTTTTTCCGGGTTTATCTTTACGGGTTCCCGGGAGAGCAAATCCTCGATGTCCAACTGCCGGATACTCTTTGACTTAAATATATTGGTATCATAATCATCGATACGGGGCACCACCTTAATATCACGGATCCCCAGGGGACTGATAATATCGAACAAAACGGCAACCTGTTTGTGGGAAGCCCGGGGCAGGTTGATCAAAACACTCTCGATCCGTTTCTCAAGAATAATTTTCGGCAGTTTTTTATAACCGCCTAAAACCGGCACACCGCCGATTCTTGTTCCGATTTTCATGGGATCTTCGTCGACGATAGCGACGGCATGGGAGCGCTCTTTCCCGGAAGATAGCAGTTCTTTGATCAACCTTTCGCTGGTGTAGTCGGTTCCGATGATCAATGTCCGCTTCCCCATCCTGCCTCCGTTGGCCAACTGGATGTAAACTCTTTTGGCAATTCGCAAGATGCCGATAAGAAAAAAACTCAAAAAAGCCTCGATTATAATGATACCACGGGGTAGATCGAAGCCCGGTAAATATCGCCTTATGATCAGAAGATTGGTGATGAAAATGACGGTGGTAATAACGGTTCCCATCAGGATAAGGTTTAATAATTCGGTCAGACTGACGAATCTCCAGTTTATTTTATAAAGACCCGCTAAGTATAGCGAAAAAATTTTCAGTATTAAAAGTGCTGCCAGCCAATACCGGAATTGCGAAAAATACCTGGATGGAAAGGTGAAACCGAATCGCAAGAAAAAAGCTGAGTAAAAAGAGATCGCTATTATGAACATATCGAAAAAAAGGAAAAAAAAGAATCGTTTCGATTTTGTGGGAGTAAGCAAATTTTTTACTAATGACTTATATGCTTCCATTTTTTTTCCGCTGTTCATAATCTTTTATATCACATAAAAATTAATTTTTCAATTCGCAGTGAAAAAATCGTCAACCTTTTGCACAACATATTCGATCTCTTTTTCGGTTAAATTGTTATAAAAAGGGAGGGCAACCGTCCGTTCTGAAATGTTTTCGGCAACAGGCATATCTCCATATTTCCAGCCCAATTCTTCAAAATAGGGCTGTAGGTGAATGGGCGTAAAATAGTTCGAGCACTGAATGCCCGCTTCTCCCAGGAAAGCGAGCAGCCGGTCCCGGACCCCCCGTTTATAGTTGCCGGCTAAACGAAGAACATAAACAAAAGGCGAGAGAAAACTCCCGGGGGAAGTTTTCTGGGACAGAAGCAACCCCCTGGCAAAGATGTGCGAAAAATGTTGATTGTACATTTCCCGAACCATTCTCCTTTTCGCTAACATCTCTTCTATTCGTTTGAATTGCGCAATCCCTAAAGCCGCATTGATATCGCTCATCCGGTAATTGTAACCCAACCGGGCATGCCGCAGCCATCCCGCGCCGGCATCTCTTCCCTGGTTCCGTAAGCTTACGGCAATCCTGAATATCTCTTCATTGTTGGTAAGCAGAATGCCACCCTCACCGGTGGTTATTTGTTTATTGGGATAAAAAGCAAAAAGTCCGGCATCTCCGAAAGAACCGCACTTTCTGCCATTTGCGGCTGATCCTAAAGCCTCAGCCGCGTCATCTACAATCCGTAAGCCATATTTTTCTCCCAATGACTCGAAGCCCGGACCATCGGCAGGGACTCCGAAAACATCGACATAAATGACGGCTTTCACCTTTTCCCTTTTTTCCGGGGGCAAAGCCAGGTAGGCTTGTTCGACACTCTCCGGGTTTATGTTATAGGTGTCTTCATCGATATCGACAAAAATCGGCTCCGCGCCTTCGTATAACAGGCAGTTTGCAGTAGCGACAAAGGAAAAGGGTGTTGTGAGTACGGAGTCTCCTTTACCGATACCAAGCGCTTTGACGATGGTATGTAAAACCGCGGTGCCCCCGGACATGGCAGCAGCAAATTTTACGCCGGCAAAATCGGCTGCCACCTTTTCGAATTCCGGGATTTTAGGGCCTAAGCTGAGGTTAGGTGTATTTAACACCTCCTGAACCGCTTTTTTTTCCAGGTCGGTTATATCGGGATTCGATAAGGGTATTTGCATTTAAAACTCCTTTTTATACTAATATTTTGTGAAATTTTGCACAAAAAACAAATTTTTTCATTAGCCTGCCCCCTTTGTTTACAGCCACCGGCTGCGCTATGAAATAATTGTTTTAAAGATATAATAAATATCTTTAAAAAAAGAATAATTCTCCACGTATTCCCGGTTAATTTTTACTTTATCCGGCCAAATCACGTCCCGGCTATACGTTTCCGGATTCTCCCGTTTTGCCAGTATCTCTTCTTCGTTCTTGTATTTGAGGGTTGCCGGACCGGTTATGCCGGGACGGACCGAAAGAATGACGCGATCGTCACCGGTTAGTTTATCGGCAAAGCCGGGCACATCGGGCCGGGGGCCCACGATACTCATATCTCCGGCCAGGACGTTCCGGAGTTGAGGTAGTTCATCGAGTTTAAAGGCCCTTAAAAAAGCCCCTCCCTTCGTAATGCGGGGGTCGGTTTTAGCGGTTGCGGTCGCATCAATCCCCGGAATGTCTCTCATGGTACGCAGCTTTATGACGTTAAAATATTTCCCGCCGCGGCCGACACGCTGTTGTTTAAAGAAACCGCTTTTTTTTGTGCTTATAGAAGCGATCACATAGCCGGTCAAAATGAGGGGCGAAAATAACACAAGGCCCAAAAAAGAAAAAACAATATCGAAGCTTCTTTTACAGAATCGCTTATAAAGTGTCATTTTTTAATAGTTCGTCTTTTAGTAATTTAGAGAGAATGGTTTTCTGCTTCGGGGATAAATCCCTTTTCCATTTACCGATACTGTCCTGCCTAACCGTCCGGCACGCCTCCCGCAGAGCCTGTTTGTCGTAGGGCAGGCTGAAGTAATCAAAAATCCGGATAGATTGGGCCACCGGATCTTTGACAAAATCTTCATATTTTACCCGGATATATCGTTCCGCTGCGATACGCTTCTCAAAAACCTCCCGGCTTTTTCGCAGGCAGCGCTGCCACTGCACCCCGCATACTTCGACCAGGGATTTTTCTTTTACGACCCGTTCATAACCCGCGAATTTCGGCCCCCAGATGGGTAGACTTTTCTCCCTGGATAAGAACAGGCGGTGAATGTGGATCTTAAGATAGCGGGCGGCATAATAGGGTATATCTTTCAAGGGTACAAACCGGGCTTTCTTCAATATGTAGGGAAGACCCAACGGCGCCCGCCAACGTTTCAGGGCGGAAGATGCGGCATCCCGTCCGTCACGCATGATATTTATATAGCGGGCCTCGGGGAACAGCGAATCGACAAAGTCCAGCCTTAAGCAATTGGCACAGGTTTTTTCCACTATATTGAGGCTGTGATACCGGCTGGAAACCAGTTGAAATTGCTTCCTGATATATTTCCTTATTGATGGGGTAATTTGATCGGGGGTGAGTTCGTCGGTTGGGTAATTGGAGTTCCCGTACCGCCAGGTATAATTAATTTCATCACAGGGCCAGGTGGCAAAACCGGGCTGGGTACTGATAATGTCCCGCAGCATGTTGGTGCCTGTCCTGGGTGCGCCTATAATGATAATTGGTTTAAACTCTTTTTTCATGAAGTTTCTATTAATTTTAAATAAAAGTTTTGATCAAACTT
>JAGLQA010000277.1 GCA_023137075.1 Candidatus Aminicenantota bacterium | reverse complement strand
AAACTTTTTCAAAAGTTTGGCCCCCGGCAGGGTTGCCAAAGGCAGTTTTTAGCGCTTGCGAATATTTTTCCAGGGCCGCCTGGCTGCCGTATCGCTCCTGCGCCAATCGGCGCGCCTTAATGCCCTGGTTATAGGCCAGCAGCGGATCAAGCCGGTAGTTTAGAATCGCCGCTTCCAATTGGCCGGGGTTATCGAGCGGTACGACACGACCCACATCTTCTTCTTCTATTAAAGTGGCAATTTCACCCCGGGGATCGCCCTGGTAAATCACCGGGCGCCCGGCCGCAAATATTCCGTAGGTTTTAGAGGGGACGACCAGTCCCTCAAACCCCATACGTAAGGAGACAAAATGAACATCTCCGGCGCTCAAGCTCATGCTCAACTTATCCCGGTCCTGGAAAGGGAGCAACTCGATGTTTTGCAGACCGTGCGTTTCTTTGTATTGTTTTATCTCCCGCAGCCGCAGCCCGTAACCGATAAAAACGAAGAGGATTTCCGGGTTTTGTCGCAGCCGCAAACTTACCTTCAGGATATCGTCGAAATAATGAGAAATCCCGATATTACCGGAATAAAGAACCACAAATTTGTTCTGCCAGCCTTTTTCCTTGCGGAAGGAATTATCTTCATTCGGGATTGGCAGGATGTCACCGGGATTTGTCCAATTCGGGATAATCCGGATGCGCTCCTCCTCCACCCCGTAATTAAGCAGTCGCTGTTTCATACAACGCCCCAGGGCAATTACACCGTCAGCTTTACGCAAACCGAAGCGGGAAATCCGGGTCAGCAGCTTTGCCATAAAAGAACCCGCTTTTAAAAGTTTCGCCTGAATCGCCACATCGGGATATAAATCCATGAGTACGATGAAATAGGGTTGTTTTCGCAGCTTCTTTAATATGAAGCCCCACACAAAAAAAAGCGGGGGCTGGGTCAGGAACAGGTTCCGGTCCACAGTCGGACCGAACAGGGATTTAAATGCGGCAGTGACGTTATAAGTTACCATTAGAAGGAATTTGGCCAATTTTTTATGGGCTTTCAGCCCGAAACCGGGGGTCCATTTTATTTTTACTCCCTCTGTCAACCACTCTGTTTCGGGACCTGCCCGGTATTCCGCCCGGCTCATGACTACTTCTACCCGCCAGCCGCGGGCAGTCCAATAGGGTATCAAATCGCGGTAGAGTGGCGCTACCGGCTCGACCGTGTTAAAAAAACGTACCGTAAAAGGTCGATTTTTAGAGGAGTTCCGCATAGGCTTTCTTTAGCTCCTTTTCCAATTCAACATTTAATTTTCCGGCCGCTTTCGCCAAAATATCTCTATAACGGTCAATCTCCCTTTCCTCAAAATTTGCCGCCCGGTCGATCAAAGCGGCCAGTTTTTCACTGTCGCCCCTGGGGAAGGTTAACCCGTAGCCGGGCAATATATCGGTGAACAGTTCGATATCGCTGATAATGACGGCTCCCTTGTTATGGGCGCAGGCAAAGAGAACAGCACTGTGTGCGTAATCTTTATAGGGAAGAATAACAAATTTTGAGTTTTTTATTAAGTAGATAAACTCTTCATCATTCAGGTATCTGTCGATGAAGACGCAATTGGAAAGGGTTTTGATCTTCTCTTTTAAGTGAGCCGCCTGGGAAGACCATTTTCCGGCAACAACTAATTTGCCGGCCGATTTTGTCTTTGACATTTTCCAGGCCTCGGCCAGGGTCTCGATTCCCTTACTCTTTCTGATTATACCGATAAAAAGAAAATAATTTCCGTTTCTTCCGATGAGTTCGGCCATTGTTTTGCCGGCAGCGGTCATTTTGGCCGGAGATAAGATCTCTTCATAAGGGGATGAAGGGAAGGGGTAGCGGATGATTTTTTCCCGGTTTGTTTCTCCGACGATTCCCGATAGAACATCGG
>JAGLQA010000276.1 GCA_023137075.1 Candidatus Aminicenantota bacterium | reverse complement strand
AGCGGTGATTGTATAAAGAATAAGTGTCAGAACCCCGACCCGTTTCTGCGAATTCCGGTAGCGAAACAGGCAGGCAAAGCGAGACACCTCGAAGGTGGCGCTGATCATAACCGCCATAAACAGCCCGAATAGGGTATTGTAAAACTTGAAACCATTGTAGGCGGAGATGATGGTGAGACAAAAGGCGATCAAAGTAAAGACCACCGATCCCATATCAGGCATCCTCAATCTACTTTCTTTATTAAATGCTTTTTTCATTATTTCTTAGCTTATCCGTTATTAATAATATATATATATAGTATAAAAATATAAATATGTCAACATAAAAAATATTATATATCAATAATATCGGAAGAAAAAATTGACCTTGTTTTGGTTTTTATGTTTTGAATAAGAAGTCCCCCGTGATATAATGTGCCCTCAGGAGAAGGAAATGATCAAAGTGAACGAGAGCAATAAAATTTCGATACTACACCTGTCGGATATTCATTTTAAGGTGAGAAAAAAGAAAGACAAAGATAGTGAAGCATCCCGGGAAAACGTAAAGGATAAAATGTTTGAAGCGATTGGAAAGTATGTAAAAAAATATAAACGACCTGATTTTGTCGCTATTACAGGTGATATTTCCTTTGACGGTAAAATGTACAATAAAGCTGAAGAATTTTTTGATGACTTAAAAGTAATATTGCCGGATTCGATGTTTCTCCCGGTTCCGGGCAACCATGACGTGGACCGAGATAAAATCAGTGAATTTTTTTCCTTGTATGATATAGTAACGAAAGAAAAGATGGATAATTTCCTTAAAGACATTGAACAAATAAAACAGTATATTCTACCGAAATTCAAAAATTTCACGGTTTTTTCAAAAAAGTTGAATCCTGATCTTTACAAAGAAAAGAATGCATATTTCTGGGTAAATAATGTGCCGGGTAAAAATATTTCATTTTTGGGTTTGAACAGCGCCTGGGCCTGTGAAGGAGATGAAGACTGCTTCAATATTGCTCTTGGTTTTACCCAGGTAAGTGAAGCGTTAAAACGAGCGGAGACAGAGAACAGGATTTTATTGATGCATCATCCTCCTTTTAATTGGTTGAAGGATTTTCAATACGGTAACTCCAGCATTGAAGTGTTCAAAAATTGTTCATTGATTCTTTGTGGTCATATTCATGCGGATCGTATATACTTCCCTCAAGAAAAGGAAGTTGCCTGTATCTGCCTGGCGGCTAACGCCTCCTATACCAATGATAAAGAAGGCTTTATCGGTTTCCAGTTTTTGAATCTTGATTTTACCGGAGATGGATTGGTAGGAAAAGTATGGCCCTATATTTTAGATAAGCGGAGGAATGATTTTGTGCCGGATAGGGAGCGTTATAGAACCCAGGATGGAAAAGACTATTTTCTGATAAGTTCCGGGGCCGCGGCGTCAACGGACTCGACTGAGCCGATTACCCCCCTAAAAATTCCGCGGAAGTACCGGGAGTGGATTGAACAATTTCATTCTACTCTTTCTATCGAAAAGCTTTCCAAAAAAGGAGAAGTGATCAAAGTCAGTCTTCCCGAATTGTATATCCATATCGAAACCGCGAATCCTTTCTATAAACCGGAAAAAGATATGAAAGAAAAGGGACGGCTCGCGGATCCCGAAGACGAAACAGCAGGAGATGAGGCAGAGGGGGAACCCAAAGAACCCGCGGCCATCGATATCGAAAGGCTTTTAAGCAGGGTAAACTGCATCCTGCTCAGGGGCGCGGCAGGCATGGGAAAGACCACTTTAATCAAACACCTGGCCTATACATTGACTCACGCCCAGGGACCTATATCTCTTAGCGACTGCCTTCCGGTGTTGGTGTTTATGAAGGACCTGTGGCCGGTTTATGAAGAAGAGTTACATTCAAAGAACAAGAAGATCACCTTTGAATCCCTGCTGGAAACTTATCTTGTGGATAGGCGCTGCCCGTTAAACATGGAGACCGTAACGGGCTACCTGGCAGCGGGCCGGGCCCTGTTTTTATTAGATGGGTTGGATGAGGTTCCCGATTATCTTCGCCCCCATCTAATCGACATCATCGCTGAGTTTCAATTTGCCCACAATGAGAACCGTTTCTTAATCACAGGCCGGCCCCATGGAATTGAAAGAAAAGCTCAAGATCGTTTTGGCAAAGATTTACATGACATCAACCCCTTAGACGAAAAAAAGGTTTACGGTTTTATTTCCGACTGGTTCCGTTCCATCTCCGGGCAGGCAATAGGTTTGGCAGACCGGACAGCTGCGGATATGATAGCCGATGTTAAAAGTCACCGGCATATATCCGAATTTACCGGGAATCCCCTGTTGTTGACCGCCGTGTGTATTCTCTACCAGGACGGCAAACACTTGCCCGAACAGCGGGCCGACCTATATGAGCGCATCGTAGGCAACCTGATTTATAAACGTTTCCATGACCCTGCAGACCCGGATAAGGTAGGGCGCATAGAGGAATACCTGATGCACCTGGCTTTTGTGATGCAGAGTCGCAATCTCAGAAGTATCGAGGTTTCCGGGGCGGTTGATCAAACCGGGACGATTTTCCCCAAAAAAGAGGGAGAGAGCCGCTCAACATACAGGAAACGCATGGAGCGGTTGTTTGACGATATTGAACCGAAATGCGGATTATTGAACCGATCAGGCGCCGGTGAGGTGGAATTTTATCATCTTACCTTCCAGGAGTTTTTGGCAGGCCGGTACATGATCGATAAAGGCTTAGATTACAAAGAGTTTCTAAAAAAATCATGGTGGCAGGAGACGATTCTTCTCTATATCGGCCTGATCAGCCTGAGCCGAAAAAAGGATAGCAACGATATTGTAAAAGAGATCCTGGAAACCGGGAAAGTAGACCAAAAAGATCGATCCATGCTTTATCTTTTAGCCGGTAGAGCCTTGCGGGATATTCAGGTATTTAAGAGGGATGATAAGGTTGTTGCTCTAACCCTGGAGAAACTCATCAAACTGATTGATTCCGGCGCCACCCTGGAAGAGCGATTTGAGGCTGGAGAGATTCTCGGCAGCCTGGGAGACCCGCGTATCCATGAAGACAACATGATAAAGGTCGAAGCAGGAGAATTTACAAGAGGCTCGGAAAGCAAAGAAGTCTATGACTGGGAAAAGCCGGTACGTACAATCTATCTTGATGAATATATGATTGGTAAATACCAGGTTACCAATGAAGAGTACCGCAGATTTGTGGAAGATGGTGGTTATGCGAATGAAGATTTCTGGGCACCGGAAGGCTGGCAGTGGAAGGAAAAGGGGGGAATTATCGAACCGCGCTATTGGCATGATCGCAAGTGGAACGGCCCTAACTTCCCGGTAGTTGGAGTCAGTTGGTATGAAGCCTGTGCCTATGCGGAATGGTTATCAAAAACGACAGGGGAACCCTATCGCCTACCCACGGAAGCGGAGTGGGAGAAAGCGGCGCGGGGCACGGACGGCAGAACCTACCCCTGGGGAGAAGGCATCGATAAAAAAAAATGCAATTATAATGCGAATTTGGGTCGAACCAGCCCGGTGGGTATATTCCCGCAAGGGACGAGCCCTTACGGTTGTTTTGATATGGCAGGTAATGTATGGGAGTGGTGTTCGGATTGGTTTGATGAAAAGTACTATGAAAAAAGCCCTGATAAAAATCCCCAGGGACCTGCGCATGGCGGGTACCGGGTGCTCCGCGGCGGCAGTTGGTTCTACGATGCCGGGAACGTTCGTGCTGCTTTCCGCTACGGGGACGAGCCGTCCGACCGCTGGAGCTACACCGGCTTCCGTCTTTCCCAGGGCCAAAAGATGCCGTCCGGCAAGTAGTTCCGGCGGCAGCCGGATCAGGCAAGCAAAGGCCGCTCCGAGCAAGACGGAGTGGAACGCAGTCGGCCAGGAGCGGCCTTTTGCGCCGCAAATTTCCGCGAAAAAAAGCATTCGGATTACTAAGGCCTAAATAGCCCACGAATTTTTTTCCTGCCGCGCAGTGGCTAAACAAGAGTTTTGATCAAACTTTTTCAAAAGTTTGGCTCCCGCAGGGCCGCCGGAGGCCATTTCCGCCTTGCAAGATTTTTCTTGTTATGATATGGTTTAAACTGGAAATAAGAAACCGGGAGTAAGGTTATGAAAGTATTTATATCTTCCACATATGAGGACTTGAAAGATTACCGCCAGGCAGCTATAAAAACAGTGGGCGAATATGAATGTGTATCTCTAACCATGGAACACTTTGGTGCCAGGGCTGGGGAACCGGTAGAAGTAAGTTTGGATGATGTACGAAAATGCGATATCTTTGTCGGTATCTATGCGCACCGGTATGGACACGTTCCCGGAAGTTGTCAAACATCCATAACCCAGCAGGAGTACGAATTAGCAAAAAAGATTAACAAACCCTGCCTCTGCTTTATTGTTGAAGAAAATTTCCCCTGGATACATACGTTTTGTGAATGGCAAAAATATCCAGAACTTGAAAAATTTCTGAAAGATGTCAGAGAAAAAAATGTCGTGAAATTTTTTGGCAGTGTGGATGATTTTAAAAGTAAGCTCACCGCTTCTTTGAACAGGCAATTGCGGGAGATGGAATCGGGTAAAAAGAAGGGCAAAGAAAGCCCTACTCCCGTGAAACTTGAAATCCCCCTGGGTTACAAAAACTGGGTGAAATTGTTACATTCCACCTTCGATTTGAAACACCTTGGCGAAAAGAAAGACCCGGAGGATATCGAAATCTCAAAAGCATATATCCGCATCGAGACCACCAATCCCTTTTATAAAGGCGAAACCGAAAAGAATATGAAAAAGGAGGGCCTGCTCAAGAAAGGAGAAAAAGAAAAAACGAAGCGGGCAAAAGATGACAAACCGAAAGAACCTGCCACCATAGATATAGAACAACTCATGGCCCGTGTTCCCTGTATCGTACTTCGCGGCCAGGCCGGTATGGGAAAGAGCACCTTAGTGAAACACCTGACTTATACGATTACCGGGGGGATGTGCCGAACGTTGTTGAAAGATACTCTCCCGGTTTTGGTTTTTCTCAGAGAGCTAAGCGGAATTTTGAAAGAGAAGCTTAAAAAATCGGATGACATGATAACCTTTGAGAGCCTGCTGCAAACTTACCTGGAAAAAAGCAAAAGCGGGTTGGGTTGGCCGGTGGTGGAAGGATACATGTCGGCAGGTAGAGCCTTGTTCCTTTTAGACGGCCTGGACGAAGTGACGGATTCGGATAATATCAGGGCCGAACTTGTAAAAACGATTGCCTTATTTTACTATGAGAATAAAAAGAACCGTTTCTTAATCACGGGGCGGCCCCATGGCATTGCCGGAGACGCGGAAAAGAAGTTTAAAGAGCACATCTTCGATATCCAGGACCTGAACGAAGAAAAGATATTTACGTTTATCAACGATTGGTTCCGGGAGGTTTCGTCAAAAGCGGCGGGGAAAGCGGCTGAAATCAGTCGCAAGATGACAGCCGATATTCGCGCCAACGATAAAGTGTACGAATTGATCAGCACCCCGCTGTTGTTAACGGCGATTTG
>JAGLQA010000275.1 GCA_023137075.1 Candidatus Aminicenantota bacterium | reverse complement strand
GTACTGGGTAAAAAAGGAGAGGCCGTGGCAATCGGCCGGTTGGAGCGTTTTGCCGCCGAAATGGAAGCCACCAAAACAAAGATGGAACTTCCGGAGCTCGATCCCCCCACAGGGAAAAAAGTCGCCATTATCGGGTCAGGACCAGCCGGTATCACGGTAGCCGGAGATCTGGTTATGCGCGGTCATGACATTACCATGTATGAGGCCCTGCATGACGCGGGAGGGGTTTTAACCTACGGTATTCCCGAATTCCGGCTGCCCAAAAAAGTGGTGCGCCGGGAGATCGATTATCTCTGCAAACTAGGCGTCAAGCTAATCACCAACTATATTGTCGGAAAAACCAAACCCCTTAACGATCTGCAGAAAGAGTTCGATGCCTCGTTTATCGGCACCGGCGCCGGGCTGCCCTGGTTCATGAACATGCCCGGTGAGAACTTGAACGGCGTATACTCAGCCAACGAATACTTAACCCGCATGAACCTGATGAGCGGGTTCAAATACCCCAAATCTGCTACCCCTATTGTTCGGCATAATAATATGGCCACTATAGGAGGCGGCAACGTCGCCATGGACTGCGCAAGGACCGCGGCCCGGTTAGGGGCGAAAAACTCCTACATCGTTTACCGCAGATCGCAAAAAGAACTGCCCGCCAGGTTGGAAGAATTCGAGAACGCGGAAGAAGAAAATATTATCTTTCACTTCCTAACGCTGCCCATAAGGCTCATCGGTGATGAAAAGGGTTGGTTAAAGGAGATCGAGTGTTTAAAGATGAAATTGGGAGAAACCGACAAATCCGGCAGAAGGAGACCCATCCCGATCGAAGGTTCCGAGTTCCGGCTGCCCATGGACGCCTGTGTCATAGCCATAGGCAACAGTCCCAATCCCATCATTCCCGACACCACACCGGACATTAAAACCGGTAAATGGGGCAATATAGAAGTAGACGAAGCCACAGGCAAGACCTCGTTAGAGGCAGTCTGGGCCGGTGGTGATATCGTCAGCGGGGCAGCCACGGTTATCCTGGCCATGGGAGCCGGTCGAGTTGCCTCCCGGTCCATGCACAGTTACCTCATCGGCGAACAGCCCTGGTAAGCAGAAGCAGTGCGCAAAAAGAGCTAAAACATGTTTCCCGAACTGTTTACAATAGGAACTTATAAGGTATCGACATTTTTGGTTTCTAATATTGTGCAATTTACCCTGGTACCGGCGCTCATTCTTATCCTGGCAAAGAAAGGAAATCTCGATATAAGTCGAACCTTCAATTATATTTTATTCGGAGCTATTGCCGCAGTCCTGGGTGCGAAACTATATTCCGTTCTATTCGCAATCCTGAATGATCCGAACCTCTATCTGAAAAACCCGGTTTTGCTGTGGCGGCATTTTAAAACCGGGGGTGCATTTTTCGGCGGACTTTTAGTTGCCATTCCGTTTTGTATCATTTACACGAAAAAATTCTTCAAAAAAGATTCATGGAAAGTATTGGATATTACGGTTATCGGGCTTGCACTCGGGCAGGTAATAGGCCGAATCGGTTGTTTTTCCACCGGGTGTTGTTACGGGAAGCCCACATCCCTGCCCTGGGGAGTAAAATTCCCTTACCTGGCTTCAAAAGCCCATCCCTTTTCCCATACTTATATCCACCCGACCCAAATCTATGAAGCTGTACTCAATTTATGCAATTTTCTCTTCCTTTTTTTGCTGTGGAAGAAACAGAAAAGGGAAGGAGTGGTCTCTGCCTTTTACCTGATCAACTACGGCATTATACGTTTTTTCGTCGAATATCTAAGAAGTGACGGGGGGAGAGGATACTTCATTCGCGGTAGTTCTGCCCTAACCTGTTTGTCTTATCCCCAGGTGATTAGTATAATATTGGTTATTTCCGGGATTATTATTTTAAGAAAAAAGAGCAAAAAAAAAATCGAAAGCAAATAAGTTAGCTCCCTGTGGCAAAGGGAGTGAAAAAACGATTTTTAACTGTTTTTTATTGAAATTCCATTTTTTTTCCTTTATAATCAGAACCAGGAGGTATAAAATGAAAAAATTTTTATTCTCAGGGGTTATTATTTTATTTCTTCTCCTGTTGACAGGTGCCGAATGTGACAATTGCGACAACGGCGCTTTAGCAGATTTAGTGCCTGTTAAGCCAAATCCTTCAATAGCAGGACCAATCGGATACTGTGATATCGTTGTTGAAAATGATATTCGTTATTTGAAAGTTCATATTAAAAACCAGGGAACGGGGGATGCATCCGCTTCAACCACAAAAGTTGATTTCGGTGCGGCATTCGGGATACAAACGGTGGCAACGCCTGGTATTACAGCCGGCACAACG
>JAGLQA010000274.1 GCA_023137075.1 Candidatus Aminicenantota bacterium | reverse complement strand
TTTTTTTTATATATTTGATATTGTTCCGGAATATTTCCCGGGCTTGATCTTTACCCAGGCGGCCAGGTCCATCGAATTTATCCATAAGCGGCTCCTTAAAATAATAAAAAGTTTTTAGATACGTACATGTTTTCATTTCTTTTTCATAGAACCTGCTTTATATGAATCTCGCTTTTAATATATCATGGTTTTAAAAATTATTCTTCCCGATTGATAATAATTTACTTTTTTTTGTAGAAAGCCTGATTATCGAGGATTACCGAAAGTACCGTTTTATAAATTCGTATAAAATGGATGGATTCAAACTAACAGCAATTCTATCATAATTTCATCACGGATGCATTCTTTTTCCCTGTTTTTTTCTATAATTGAGATCTTTGAGATGACGCGAAACGACTTCTGCGATTCCCCACGCAGTGGGGCTTTTACGTATAGGTAGGGTGTGTTATAATAGGTCATGGTCCTTTTCGATTTCCTTTACCTGGTTGTTATTATTCTATCCCTGCCCCTGTGGCTGAAATTCCTCTTTAAAAAAGAGTACCGCCTTATCCTCAAACACCGCCTGTCACCGGGAATCAATCCGGGTAACAAAAAACGAATCTGGATTCACGCGGTCTCTGTGGGAGAAGTAAAGAGTGTCGGGAGCCTGATCGAACAATTGCTGGAAACCTATGACCGGGATGTGGTTCTCTCCGTTACCACTCCCTCGGGCTTTGAGTTTGCCAAAAAAGAGTATAAAGATATAAATGTAACGGTTATTAACGCCCCCCTCGATTTCTCCTTCACGGTCAAAACCTTTCTAAAAAAAGTGAATCCCGGCATTTTGATATTGAATGAACTGGAAATCTGGCCCAACTGGATATTAAAGACAAAAAAAGAGAACATTCCCATCCTGTTAATTAATGGGAGAATCTCCGAGCGTGCCTTTAAGAGGTATAAATTCTTTTCGTTTTTTATGAAACGATTTGTTAATCTAATCGACCTGTTCCTCGTACAGGCCAGTGTCTATAAAGAGAAATTCGCCCAGCTAGACATACCGGTGGAGCGTATCATCGTGTGCGGCAATATTAAAGCCGATACGGCTTTTGCTGCGACCGGTTCCCTCCCGGCGGAGCGGGAGATAAGGAGATATTTGAAAATCAATCAAATCCGGAACAAAAAGAAAATACTCACGCTGTCCAGCACTCATTTGAGCGATGAAAGAGTCGTCATTCCTATAATAAACAAACTACGGGAAACCTATTCGGTAATTATTGTGCCGCGCCATTTAAACAGGATAGCTGAGATCGAGGGATTGCTGGTGAAGCATGAGGTGACATTTGCCCGCTGGAGTCAGGCCGGCCTCATCGATATCGAGAATAAAACTCTCATTTTCGATAAAATGGGCTGCCTGTTCAATATTTTGAAAATAAGCGATATTGTGCTAATGGGAGGCACCTTTGACAAAAAGATCGGTGGGCATAACCTATATGAACCCGCTGTTTTAGGGAAATTGATAGTTGGCGGCCCCTGTTATAATAACTTCCCGGATATTGGCCGGGAATTGGAAAAACGGGGCGTTTACAAATTAATAACAGGTCCGGATCAGTTAATGGAACTGCTGCTGAATACGGAAACTATCGATTTCGAAAGGGTAAAAACGCAGGCAGTCGAGGCCGTGAGCAAGAGAAGGGGAGCCGTGGATTGCATACTGAAGGAAATTCACACAATGATACCGTCATTCACCGCGTCTATCGATTAAGGGGTGAAGATTTTGAAATTCTACGAAAACAAACTGATCCTTTCTTTTTTAAACCTGGCGTCTATCGTCTTTAAGACTCTCTCTTTTATCAACTTAAAAATCAAATCGTGGAGGCAAAAAAAATATGATGAGGTCGTCATCGTTTCGCTGGATAATCTCTCCTTTGGAGGAACAGGAAAGACTTCCCTGACTTCCGAAGTCAGCCGGAGTTTACAGGAAAAGGGTATTAAATTTGCCGTTGTCAGCCGGGGATACCGGTCGAAATATGAAAAAAGCGGTGTTTCGGTGCGGCTCGACCACAAGGTGGAGGAAGTCGGCGACGAGGCAAAACTGCTGAAGACCCGTTTCCCAGACCGGGACATATTGATTGGCCGCAACAGGCACGACTCGATAAAAAAAGCCGCGGCAAAGGGAAACCGGGCGATTATCCTGGATGACGGTTTTCAATCCACCGATATTCACAAAGATATTAAGATCATGCTTTTTAATCCCCTTCACCCTTATTATTACCTGAGAAACTTCAAGTTTTTAATGAAAGATGAGGACTATGTTCTTTCTTATGATCCCGAAGGGGCGGAGAAAAGTGACCGCGGCGTTGTTTGGGCGCCGGGCCGGGCGGTTTCCGGTTCTTATTATTTTGAGAGGGATAACTTCTACGATGCCGGGAGAAAGGTCGTAAATATCGGCGATTCGGTTTTATTCGGTTTTTCGGCTTTGGGAGATAACCGCCGTTTCCGGGATGATCTACTCGGATTTCAATTAGCCGGTTTTTTGAGTTTCAGGGATCATCATTTTTTTACTGAAGAGGATATTAAACTCTTAGAAGAAAAAAGGAAGGCATTTAAAGCTGACTATTTAGCGTGCACGGAAAAAGATTATGTTAAACTGACGAACTATAATTTAGCAAGTATCCCTTTAATTTTTGCTAAAAATGTTATAAAATACAACATTGACCTAACCGGAATTATATTAAATTATGCGGCAAAAAAAAAAGCAGACAAACTTAAGGCATAAGATCGAATATTTCGCTTTCATGATCTTTATCACGATGGTAAAAATTTCGCCTCTTTTCCTTGCCGGGTTGAACCGTAAAATGATCGGTTTCCTCTTTAAAAAAACCAACAAGAAATACTTACGGTTGGTTACCGGGAATCTTAAAATAGCCTTCCCGGACGCGTCCGAAGCGGCTGCTGCGGAACTGAGAGATAAGGTTTACCGCCATTTTTCTACGATTTTTATTGAAATAATAAACATGTTTGTGAAAAAAAAGCCCGAAAAGATATTGAAAAAAATCGAAGTCAACAATATCGGGAACTTAGAAAAAGCATTGAAAAAAAAAGAAGGAGTTATTATTTTTACGGCTCATTTCGGTAATTGGGAACTGGTTCCCTATATTTTAAACCGGGAGTTAAACAGGCATATCTTCGGTATAGCCCGGCATATGGATAACCCCTTAGTGGAAAAATTGGTAAAAAAATTCAGGGAATTTATGGGGTTGAAGGTAATCTACAAAGATAACGCGGTCAAATCCATTCTCAGCGCCTTGAAAAACAACGAGATCATCTACTTATTAATCGATCAAAATGCCATTGCCAGGGAGGCTGTACCCATCGATTTTTTTGGAAAACAGGTGAGCGCGGTTACGTCAATATCCCGGCTCCATCTGAAAAAAGGCGTCCCTTTAGTACCACTTTTTCTCCATTACGAGAAGGACCGGGTAGTCCTGGATATATTGGAGGAAATCCGTTTTTCTAAGACCGGGAAAGACAGGGAAGACATTAAAAATTTGACGATACAATGTAATGAGTTGATAGAAGACCAGGTAAAACAATACCCGGAACAGTGGTTCTGGTTCCACAACAGGTGGAAAATAACATATTAAGGAGAGACCATGAGAGAAGACGGTAGAGAAAATTCTCAATTAAGGGACATGAAATTCGTCCCGGGTTATATTGACAACGTTCCCGGTTCCCTTTTAATCGAGCAAGGTAACACCAAGATTATATGCTCCGCAACCATTGAAAATCGCGTCCCCTTCTTCTTAAAGGAGAGCGGCAAGGGATGGATTGCTGCAGAATACTCCATGCTCCCGGGCTCCACGGGTAACCGGAGAAACGCCAGGGAGAGGGAGAAAAAAAACAATCGCAATATCGAAATCCAACGGTTTATCGGCCGGGCGCTGCGGAATACTTTCGATCTAAACTTGATCCGGGGGATGACCATATTTATCGATACCGATGTGATCCGGGCGGACGGCAGCACCCGGTGTGCGGCGCTGAACAGCGGCATGATAGCCCTGGCAAAGTCCTTACGGTACTTAGTATATGAAAACCTGGTCGCCGACCTTCCCGAAATGGAGGTTATTTCCGCGGTCTCTATCGGGGTGAAGGATCAGGAAATCCTGGTTGATTTAACCTTTGAAGAAGACGCCGTGGTGGACGCGGATATAAATATCGTTTCTTCGGAAAAGGGAAATTTAATAGAAGTTCAGGCCTTTGCCGAGGAAAACCCGGTTGCGAAAGAACTTTTCCACAAAGCCATCGACCTGGGAATTGAGAAGAATTTGGAAATAATGAAATTGTTAAAAAAGCAAATGGGGGTCTGAAATTTGAAATTCAAACTATTTTTTTTTCTGTGTAAAAGGGATTTGGCGAAGGGAGGTAAAAAATTTTAAAAAAATAGGGCACAGCTATTGAAATATAGTCGTTTTTCAATTAAAATTTTATTGTGATAGAAAATAAATTCCTGGAGGTAAGTATGGCTGAAGAGGGAAAAGTTTCGCAGGAAGTCATTGAGCGGCTGATAACACGAATCGACTCGCTTGAGAAAAAACTCGCGGAAAAAGAAAAAAAAGATAAGAAAAAAAAGACGAAAGAGAAGGATACAACGAAGAAGATAACCGATGCCACCGGCGATTTTTTCAAAGAGTCGGGTAAACTATTGCGAGGCGTGGTGGACGCTTCGGTAGAAGCCACGAAAGAGGCAGCCAACGCGCTGTCTTCCCTGTCGGACGAAACGGATAAAGAAGGTTTGGGCGAGATACCGGCCGCTTTTGTGAGTGTGCTGCGCAGGACCGCCGATATCCAAAAAAAAGCGATTGACAAATTTGAAGAAAATTACAAGAAGGACGACGACGACTAATCACTCCTGTTTGCGAAACCGCCGGGCAAGCAGCGCTAAGGAAATGCAGCCGTAGAGCATAAAAGCGAGCAGTAAAAACCAGATTTGCGTATCTAAGAGGGGGATTTTACTTAAAATTTCTCTCAGGGGATTGTCCCGGGTAAGATTTATAACAGAGGTGTGCTGAAAAAGAAACACAAATCCGAAAAGGGCGGAAATAAAAAAAAAGAAGGCCGAACCCAATCCGAAAAACAGGGCGGCCAACCGGGAGAACCGTGTGGTTGCCCCCTCGAAAACCTGGGCCAGGCGGCGCACCATGGCGCCGCGGTAAATTGCTAGTTCCGCATACTCCCGCGGCACGTCTACCAGGTTTTGCAGCCGTAAAAAGTCTGCGGGCAGGTGAAACAATACCTTTTTAAATTCCCGTATACGGCCACGGCGGGTATAGGCCTGCATCAAATACATCAGGTTGGTGGTGGGAATCAACTCCCGCAAAGAGGTATCCATGGTCATCCAGCCGCGCAGCACTTTAAAAAAGGCCCAATTGATGGTTACGCCGTATTTTGCCAGGACTCGTGTTACCTCATCAAATATCGTACTGGTCGATTTTTCCTTGTAGGGGATTTCCGGCACCTTGCAGCGGCTGCCCCAGGTGTGCAGGCGGCGCTGGAGCTCTTCTTTTAGGATTGTCAGGTTGGTGGGAGGAAGATCGGGCATGATGAGTAAAAACACGTCGATGGCTTTGGAGTATTGCCCGGAACTTAAGGCCTCTAAAAAAAGTTTGTATTTACGCAGCATATCTCCTTCACTTGAACCGATGGAACCGAAATCAAGCAGGGCGATACGGTTCTCCCGCAGCAAGAATATATTGCCCGGATGAAGGTCGGCGTGGAACAGGTTATCTTCCAGTACCTGGCGCAAGTAGGAGTGCAGCAGCCGCTTGCCCACTGTTTTGGAATCGATTTTGTTTTCTGCCAGCCATTGGTCGACCCGGGCCGGATCGCTTTTTAAAAGGTTCAGGTAGTCGGTCATGGAAACCGCTTCGACAAATTCCATGACCAGGATCTGCCGGGTGCAGTAGCGCTGGAATACCCTGGGCACATAAATATTATGACGGGCCAGACTCTTGCGCAGCCGCATCTGGTTGTATATCTCGTAACGATAATCCAACTCCTCCGTGAAAACCTGCTCCAATTCCCAGAGCATATCTCCCCAGCGCATGTAGGGCATAATGGCGAATCGTTGAAGCGCCCGGAAAAGGCCGCGAATTACCGACATGTCCCGGGTAAATATCCGGTCGATTTCGGGACGGCGAACTTTTATCGCCACCCAGGTTTTTTCCTTTTTCAGGCGGGCCCGGTGTACCTGGGCAATGGACGCCGCGGCGCAGGGCTTCTCTTCGAATTCGCTGAAATAGGTCTCGAGCGGAACGCCCAATTCCCTTTCGATGATCTCCCTGGCAACCCGGGGTGAGAAACCCTCGGCCCGTTCCTGCAACCGGGACAGGGCGGTGCAGAGTTCCGGGGGAAAAATATCGGAACGCATGGAAAGCAGTTGCCCCAATTTTATCCAGAGAACCCCCATCTTCTGGCAGTAATCCCCGATGATACGCCCCATTCGTCCGGCGTCAAATTTTCGAATGATTTTCAGGAAGATAAACTTAAGAATCAAACCGGTCAGACGTAAGACACCTCGCAAACGGCGCAGTCGGGGTATGGTATCGCGCGTTACGATAGGGATGTCCCTGCGTTCTTCCGGTAGAATCAGGGGGGTAGGCGTCCATTTCTTATGCAGCATCGCTGATGGTATCCTTTAGTCTGCTCATGTTTCAACAGCGGGATTAGTGCCCGCTTTGCCGAACTCCTGCCTGCCGAACCGTTTTTTCTGGGTGCGAAAAAAACCGTAAACAAAGATAAAGCCGGTAAAGGTCACTAACCAGAGACCTAAACTCATCGGCGGTATGCGTGTCGCCATCCAGGTAAGCTGGGGACCCAACAGGGATTCAAGCGGCATTAGGCGGAATTGAATTAAAAAGGTCAAAAGCAGGAAGAGAGTCAAAATCAGTACGAAAAAGGAAGCGAAGCCGAAACCGGCAGAAACGAAGGCATCCATCTTAGAAGCCGAACCCTGGATCACCTGGGCCTGCCGCCGCATCATCGCTTCCCGGAACAAGGTGTATTCGGACATTCGTTCGGGCATCTCGTGCAGGGCAACGACGGCGTGGGCAGTACGGGAAGGCAGGTTGCGAATGTTATCGGCTGTTTCCCGCATCAGTCCCTCGCGGAAATACAAACGCAACTGTCTTAAATAGTTCAGATCGGGGGACAATGCTGTTAGTGCATTGTCTAAATGCACCCAGGCACAGTTCATCCTGGAAAAGGACCATAAAGCGGAAAACCGGTACTCGTGTACCACCCGGTTTACCTGGGCGTTCATATAGGTTAGTGATTTTTCCTCATAGGGTAGGGTTTCTACGTGAACGCGGGTTTGCCACACGCGCCAGATGCGCACCAATTTTTCCTTGACGGAATTGAGGTTCACCCGGGGTAAACGGGTGGCCAGCAGGAAGTAGATTTCGGCAGCGGTTACGTACTCTCCCTGTGCCAGGGAACGCAGGAAGACCTTCTGTTTTTCTAAGCTCTCGGTTTCTAAGGAACCGGCGCTGCGGCATTCGATGACGGCGATATGGCTGCTGCGCAATAATATAATATTACCTGTGTGCATGTCCCCGTGAAAAAAGTTGTTCTCGAACACCTGCCGGTAAACCTCGTGAAAAAGACGCCGGGCAACCTGCCGCAGATCGACATTGTTTTCCCGCAGCCAGGCTTCCGCCCGTTCGGGGTCCCTATGGCGAAGTTCGATAAAATCCGAGAGCAAGGCGCCCTGGATAAATTCCATGCAAAGCATCCGTCTCGTGCAATATCGACGAAACAGGCGGGGCACATGCATAGGTTTGACGACCAGGTTTTTTCTTAAGATATCTAAGGCAGCGGCCTCATACTGATAATTCAACTCACGGGTTTTAATTTCAACTAATTCATGGCAGAGGTCGTCCCAGCGCATGCCTTCCTGGATCGAAAAAAACTTCATGAGACGGATAACACGGCGAAAAATAGTGAGATCCCGGTCAAAAATCTCTTCCGCACCGGGCTGCTGGACTTTAACCGCTACCCATGCCTGTTCCTTACGCAGGCGGGCCCGGTGGGTCTGGGAAACGGTGGCGGCGGAAAAAGGTATCTTCTCAAACCGGTCGAAAACTTCTTCCGGAGGCCGGTCTAATTCCTTGCCGATAATGTCCCGGATGCGGTCAAAAGAAGCGGCTTCGCTGCGGTCGCGCAGGTCTAAAAGTCGCAGGCCGAAAGGGGTAGACAGCTTTTTGCTGCGAATGATGAAGGCCTGGGCCACTCTTATCCAGAGCATACCCAACCGTTGTAAGCATTTAATAATCCGTTCCTCCCGTTTTGCGGTGGTTTTTCGGCCCCGCAACCGCAGCCAGGCATTCCCCGTAAAAAGAACCAGCCACTGCAGGAGAACATAAAAGAAACGGAATCGTTTCGAATGGACCTTTGCCGCCGGCACAGGTGGGCGTTCGGCAGGCTCAATCAGGCGGGTGGGAGTCAACTGGCTGATAATAGAATGTTTCCGGACCATGGTTCATTATATCATGAATAACCGTCCTTCATCAACATTGGGTTATCATTGAAAATTTTTTTGCGAAAAGATTGTTTTTGTGGTAAGATATTTCTCAATTTCAACCCAAAAGGGGTCGGCGACCCCACCGAAAAAAGGAGGCATTAACATGAATGAAAAAAGAATTTTTCGATGTTTTGTTTTTTCACTTCTTGTTGTATCGTTGACTCTTTCGCTGTTTTCAAAGAAAACAATAAACGAAAGTGTCTGGACCGATAACCCGGTTATCGTTGACGGGAAGAACGCAGATTGGCAGGATGTTCAACCCTTAGAAAAGGAAAAATTAAAGATTGATTATGCCTTTAAAAACGACAACAATTACCTGTATGTCCTGTTTACCTTTAAAGATTTCAAATTTCTGAGTTCTCTGAGTTCTTCCGGTATAACCCTCTGGCTCAATAGTAAGGGTAAAAAGAAAAAAAGATACGGTATTAAGTTCCTGCGCCGGATGATTACTGCAGATCATTTTATCGCCATATTGGAGAAACAGCACGGCCCCATACCGGAAGATAAAAAGGCGGAAATTAAGAAAAAGAACGCTTATACCATTTATCAAAATGGGGTGGTCAATAAAAATTCCGAAACGGTCATTCCGATAAAGGTCGCCTCTGCCCAGGCCCCTGCCTTTAAGACCGCCCAGGGCCCGGGAACGATGACCTTCGAGTTCCGGGTTCCCCTGCAAAACGAAGAAGGGAAGATAGTGGGAATCGGCACTACCCCGGGCGCGGAAATAGCGGTCGCTTTTGAATGGGGCGGCATGACACCCGAGGTTAAGGCCATGTTAACCAAAAAACATGGCACCCGAAGAGGCCGCAGTTCCAAAGGAGGCGTTTCCGAGAGCATTCCGGGCAGCTCTGAAATGGAAAGCGGCGGATCCATAAGAACCGGTGGGGGGACAAGAACGCAATACCCCCGGTCGGCCATTCCCAAAAAATATATTGTCTGGGAATTTATTAAATTAGCCGAAAAAAAATAGCAAAGACCGGCTATTCTTTATCGCCCTTTTTCTCCGTTCGGTCGATGATATTGACAAAGTTGTAAGGGATCTCGATTCCTTTTTCATCAAAGGTTTTTTTAATCCTTATTTTGAATTCCCGCTCCATACCCCATTGTTCGCCGGGTAGGGTTTTGGCCACTATCCTGAAATCTACAGCGGAGTCGCCGAAAGAGAGTATCCCCTGGGGACGGGGCTCGTCGATAAACTTCGGGTTCCACAGCGGGTCATTGTACATACCGAGGCAGATTTCCCTTAGAATCGCAAGTACCTGTTCTGCGTCCGCGTCGTAAGAAACCCCTACCTTCACGACTGCTTTCGACCACAGGTGTGTCGAATTGGAGACAGTGGAAATACTGCCGTTGGGTACAATGTTCAGGGTGCCGTCTGTGGAACGGAATTGTACCGTACGCAGGGATATCTTCTCGATAGTGCCGCTTTTTCCTCCAATCTCAACCCAGTCTCCAAGGGCAAACTGCTCTTCCATTAAGAGGAAAAATCCGGTAACCACATCTTTAACCAGGGATTGGGCGCCGAAACCGATAGCCAATGAAATACCACCGGCGGCAACCAGGAAAGGGGCATAGTCGATGTCTAATTCTCCTAACACCCACAACACGGCCAGGGTCCAGGATAATATTTTAACAAAAGAGAGGATAACGGATGAGAGGGTTTGATATCTCTGCTTGCGATGCTCATCTACATTCTCACTTTCTTCGATTTTTTCTATGATTTTTTTGCTGATGCGGCGGGCGATCTTATTCAATAAAAAAACCAGCAGCAGCGCGATAAAAATGATAATAATTCCTTTTATTCCCTTTTTTTGCAGTTGTTGTTTCCGTATTTTCTTCAGGGAGGTCATTTCATTTTCAAGGTCGTTCACCTGTTCTTCTAAGGTTTTTTTGGCTGTCTCTGCAAAATAAATAAAGGTTTTAGTAGTATTCAGCCGGGGGATTTCCAGTCCATTGATACGGATTTCTTTCACTTTGGCCAGAATGCGGTTTACCTGTTTTTTTACAATATCCCGGCTCTCCGCGGCTTCCCTGGATAAGGCCGTAATCTCGGCGGATTTTTCTTCGATCTTGGCTTTCCGGCTATTCTCATCTTCCGTGAGTTTTTTTACTTTTTCTTTCTCTGCCTCGATCTTTTCGAGGTAGTTTTTATGCTCATCTTCCGCATTTTGAATCCGGGCGGAGATATCCATTGTCTTTGCGCTTGTTTCGGCTTTTTTCTTTCTCTCTTCCGCAATTTCTTTGTCCTTGGCAGCGGTCTGCACCCGTTCGATCTTCTTTCCGAGCCTTTCGATTTGCAAAGCCACAAAGTTAATCTCTTCTTGAATCATCAGGATGCTCATTTCTCCTTTTCCCGAATATTCACGCAATTTTGCGACAATTTGATTTCTCAACCCGGGATTTTGCTCGGAAAGTTTAAGAAGAAAAGGGAACATATTATCTTCAAAGAAATTGAATTGTTTGATCAATAGGTCAAATTTTCTTTTGTTAAACTCCAACAATTCAACCAATTGATTGGTAATCTCAAGGTCTTCAAAATCCGGGAACTTTTTCGGTGAATATTCATCCAGGGTGACCACCTGGGTTTTGAGTTCCAGGAGTTCTTCCTCCCACTTTTGCACATCCGGGGGAAGCTGGTCCTGCGAATAAGTATAAAAAACAGTTACAACGAATAACAGGATAAAATATAAGATTTTTTTCATGGTACCACCTTTGATTTTTCTAAGTAATATATTTTTAGTTGCCATT
>JAGLQA010000273.1 GCA_023137075.1 Candidatus Aminicenantota bacterium | reverse complement strand
TACCGGAAAAGTGTTTTTTTAGTTTACCGGGGATATCCATTTTTTTATTTAATATCCGTGATGAACAACTCCCACTCCTCCAAATCTGCATTATCGAATAACTGGTATAATTTGTGATCGTGGATGGTGTATAACTGCAAGGTTTCGGCAAAGTTCACCGCGATTAGCGGGACCCATTTCCTGCTGAGGAATTTTCCATTGTGATCGAATAGAAAAAACTCCGTTTTGCCATCTTTTACCAGGTACGTCTGTACGTAAATCCGCCGGTCCGCGGCAGCCAAATAGCGAATGGCCGGGAAGTGGTCCGGCCACAAAATGTTGGACTTAATCAGGTCGAGGTAAGATTTGGTCTCGGGATTGGTTTTGTAAAAATTCATCGCTTCTTCTTTGTGGGCTTCTGTGAATTTCAACTTCTTGTATTGCCGGTTTACCGTGTGAATTTTTTCACCCGAATAATCGAAAATGTCGATGATAAAGTCTTCCGCCCCGGTAACATATATGCGATTCTTGTCCGTTTGCATGAGAATGGCCTTCTCTAAAATCTTAAACTTTTGCCCTCGCACGAGAAGCTCCGCCCTGCTGATTTCCTTTATTTTTTTAAATTCCGAATCGTATATATTGCCGGTGATAAACATTTTCTTATCCACCCTGACAAAACTCATGGCAGCGAATTGTTCGCCAATCGGGAAAAGATCCGCCGCGCCGAAGGAGACGGTATGTTTGATCTCTTTTATATACTCACCTTTCCTGGTGAAATAGGAGATTTTCCCCATACTGTTTACGAGAAATTTGTCCGGCAGCAGCTTTATTCGCAGGGGCATATTAGGATAAATGAGAAATTCCCGGGGACCCTCTCCTCTCTTTCCGAATTTCTTCAGCAGACGAAAGTCTTTAATCGCGTACATGTAAATATTAGTGCCCCCAGTGATGATGAGCAGTTCGTGATCTACCGCGATTATTTTCGGATTGCCGATGTCAGGCAGGGATATCGCTTTTTCACCGGAAACAACCACTGCCAGAAGCAGGATTAAAAAAATTACCCCGACTTTTTTCATCTTTCTACTCCTTTCAATATACTCCATTTTCTTTCCCGTATATTGAAATTGTTTCTTTTTATGATGTATTATACCCTAATTGCATTGTTTTTTTCAAATTTATTTCTAAAAATACCGGTCTTATTTATTTAAAGCTTCTTTAACGCTCAACAGCATGGATGTTAACGTGAAGGGCTTCTGGATAAAAATGTAGCCTTTTTTATTGATGTCCGCCCATTGAGATTTTTGACCCGGATACCCACTGGTAAGCACTATTTTTAGTTTCGGATTTATCGCTAAGAATTTTTCCACCAATTGCAGCCCGGTTTGATCTGGCAGCACAATGTCACAAAAGGCCAGCTTAAACTTCCTTTTATTCTTTTTAAAAACCGCCATCGCCTCTTTCCCCGAAGCTACATCCGTCACTTCATACCCATTCTCAATTAACGCTTCGATGGTAACCTGGCGCACATTGTCTTCATCTTCGACAACCAGTATCCGTTCCCCCTTTCCCCTCAGCTTCTCGGGTGAAATCTCCTCCACTATTTCAGTATCCGGGTTTATGTATACAACGGGAAAAAAAATCTGGAAATTTGAACCTATCCCTGGCGCGCTGTAAACTTTGATCCACCCGCCGTGCTGTTTTACGATTCCATATACTACCGACAATCCCAATCCCGTGCCGCTTTCTTTGGTGGTAAAAAAGGGGTCAAAAATCTGCCGCTTCAAATCCTGGTCCATGCCGATGCCTGAATCCGCAATAGATAGACAAACGAAGTGCCCCGGCTGCGCATCGGGAACCAGTTCGCAAAAGTGTTTATCGATCATTACATTCTCCGTCTCAATGATGAGTTCACCTCCCCCGGGCATTGCATCCCGGGCATTAATCACTAAGTTCAGAATGATCTGGTCAATCTGGCCAGCATCGGCTTTTATTCTATGTAAATCATGGTTGAAAGAAGATAAAAATCTTATATCTTCACCAATAAGACGTTTTAACATGTTCTCGATCCCGGAAACCAGCTTATTTATATCCAGTATTTTGGGTTTCATCATCTGTTTCCGGCTGAAGGCCAGTAATTGACGCGTCAGCGAAGCTGCCCGTTCTCCCGCTTTTTTAATCTCTTCGATCCGGCGGCGAAGGGGATTATCCTTTTCCATCTTCATCAGTATTAGCTCCGTGTGTCCGGATATTGCCATCAACAGGTTGTTAAAATCATGGGCGATTCCACCGGCCAATCTTCCCACTGCTTCCATTTTCTGTGCCTGTATAAGCTGCGCTTCTAAGGTTTTTTTCTCCGAAATATCGATCAGGCTTTCCAATAGGTATCTCTGGCCGCTTAGAGTGATCTGGGATACTGTTTTTAAAATAGGTATTTCTTCACCCTTTGCATTCAGGAGAATGCGCTCCGAGTTATTTGCTTCTTCTCCTAAGTCAAGCATCGGGTAGGATTCTTTTTCTGGCAGGCATACAAACCTGTGCCATGGTGAACCGATAATCTCTTCTTCGGGTGCACCGATCATGGCCGCCACAGCGGGATTGGTGTCGGTGATTATTCGTGTTTCCGCATCGATAATGATAATTCCCACTTGCAGTGAATTCAGTATGGTTCTCAACCGCTCCTCACTCTCTTCTAAAGCATGAAGCGCATCCCGGCGCTCAGTGACATCGGTGAAAAAACTTACCAGGCATTCCTTTGCATCGATCATTGCCCAGGATGCCTTAAAATCCGCATAAAAAACGGTGCCGTCCTTCCTGCGGCAGGGGATATTGGTCACCAGGGATTTTTCACCTTTTACTAAGGACCCGAATTGCGATATGACAGCCTTTTGGGAGTCTTTCGGGTGAATATCCCATACGCCCAACTTCTTCATCTCATCTTTCGTGTACCCCAACATGCGGTGAACAGCCGGGTTCGTAAGAATATATCTTTTTGTTACGATATCGGCTACGAGTATTCCCTCGCTAACGCCGTCGAATAGTGCCCGGTATCGCTCTTCGCTCTCCTGTAATGCCTGTTCCGCTTTTTTACGAGCGGTAATATCCCGGATAATCGCCAGTATAAAATATTTCCTATTCAACTCGAAACGATTCAACGTCACCTCAGCCCAGAAGGGGGAACCATCATAGCGCAAGCAAATCCACTCGAAATTCTGCTGCCTGCCTGCAATGGTCGAGTCTATCTTTTTCTGAACCAACTCTCTCGACTTATTCCCCTCCGGCTGCTCTCGAGGAGAAAATTTTGCGATCGATTTACCGAGAATTTGCTCCTTTTTGCAGCCAAATACCTTGAGGGCTTTCTGGTTACAGTCAGCGAACTTATCATCTTTCATTATAAAGATGGCATTACCGGCAGAATCAAAGAGGGTCCTGAATTTAAACTCGCTTTCTCGCAGCGCTTCTTCTATTTCTTTCCGGCTGCGAAGTCGCTCGATTTCTTTTAGGAGCTCCTCTTTCGCTACGTCTTTCATTTAATCACCTGGCAAGATGGAATCGTTTTAAAAACTGTAATATATAATCTTAACCTTATATTATTTTTTTGTCAAAGCAATAATGCCTTTTTTGAAAATTTTTTAACAATTTTTCTCTCTTTATTTCACCGGGATTGACTTTTTACTTAATTTTGAATAGAATTTCCAAGGAGCTATACATTGAATAATTTAAAATTAAACGGTGAAAACATAAAAAATATCCTTGGTGGTGTTATCGGAATAATTCTGATCGTATTATATTTTCTTTTTATAACGAAATCTCCACTCGTCCGGTTTTTACATCCCAATACAACGAAGCAGGAAATCGTCGCCAATGCGGCGGCCTTTTATAAAGGCTTACCGGTTGATCTTTCCCGTTTCAGACAGGATGTGTCTTTTCAGATTAATAAAAATTTACTTCAATATGCCCAGTACTACCGGGGAGAAAACGGCAAATTTCCCGAATTGAGTGTGGGATATTGGGACATCACCTGGCAAGATGAACGAACTTCGAAGTCAACCCCGGAATCCTTTTTCTATGTCAGGTATGACTTTAACGGCAATCTAATCGAGTTCCGGAAAAGGGAAAAAGACCTGGAATTGGGAAAATCGAAAAACCTCTCTGAAGATGATGCCCTTTTAGAGGCAATCTATTTCCTGGAATCCTTGAACATCGATACGAAAGCTTTGATTATTGCCAATAAAGAGATAAATGAAAAAGGTCAAAAAATTAAATATCGATTTACGCTGAAGAATAAACTAAGAGTATACCCGGGGTTATCGGAAAAATATACGGTGGAAATCTTAGGCAGCCGGATAAATCACTTCAGGCTGGACCAGACATACGATCCCCGGGTTACCGGTGACCTGGGAAAAGACTACAGCCGGTCAATTGCGGAAATCGTCATGTATTTCACCTGGGTCACCCTTTGTTTTATCATCATCGCCCAATTTATAAGAAAATTGAGAAGGGATGAATTGGAATTCAAAAGGGCTTTCGGACTCGGGATTGTGGTGGCCCTGGCATTGTTTTTTCTTCTCTTCTTAAAGGGCGAAAACAATATAAAGCAGGTGTTGATTGTCGGGGCTGCCGCGGGAGTTTTCGGAGCAGTGGGGATGTTGATCATTTATCCTACTGCCGAATCTCAATGCCGGCAGGCTTGGCCTGAAAAATTGGCGGTTAGCGACCTGTTATTCCGCGGTAAGGTGTGGGTGCGCGAGACCGGGGCTTCGATTCTTCATGCCTTTTTTATAAGCGGCGTCACTCTTCTTTTTTTTGGCGGATTGATCCTGCTCACCACCAGCCTGGATATCGGAAATCTGAGCATTCCCGGCCATTTGCCGGATGCGTTTAAGGATATGTCACATGTCACATCCCTGGTTTTAAAGAATTTCATCCTTTCTCTATTTGTGGGCTTTATGGTTCTTTCCTTCTGGCCCGGGTATATAAAAACCAGGTTCCAGGGGAAAGCCATCCTGCTCATGTTGTTATCGCTGACCTTTGTTTTTGCAGGACTTCATACCCTGTTTTTTCGCCCTGCATATCTCTCATTCATGCTGGTTTTGCCCATTGCCCTGATCTGGGCGATTATCGTCCTTAAATTCAACCTGTTAACCGTACTACTCTCTCTATTCGGAGTTAATTTCTTTCTGGACCTGGCCTTACTCTCACTTACGCCTGAAAGCCTTTTCCAGCTGCCCGGTATGGTGGTCATTATTTCCACTGCTTTTATTTTTTTATTGGGCGTTTATTTGATTTTTCGCCCCAAGTCGGCCAGGGACTATGACGATTATGTGCCGGAATATGTCAGCCGGATAGCGGAAAAAGAGAGGATTTTGAAGGAATTGGAGATTGCCCGAAGCGTGCAAATGCGTTTCCTACCGCAAAAGGTTCCCGAATCCCCAGGCCTGGAAATTGTCAGCCTGTGCCAACCGGCCATGGAAGTAGGCGGAGACTATTATGATTTCATCCGGTTGGATGAGCGTTACCTGAGTATTTTGATAGGAGATGTATCGGGGAAAGGCGTATCTGCCGCTTTTTATATGACCATGATCAAGGGAATTATCAAGACCCTGGCCCGCAAAATAAAAAAACCGGCAGACTTGCTGGCAGAAGCCAATGATATATTTTATGAGAATGCTGCCCGGAATACCTTTATCACGGTCATTTACGGCGTTTTCGATCTTCAGAAGAGAACGTTGACCATTTCCAGCGCCGGGCATAACCCCCTGATTGCCTATAAACATAAAAAAGGGAAGACGGAGTCGTATAATCCCCGGGGAATTGCCCTCGGATTCCGGAAAGGAGACACCTATAAATCTATTATAAAAGAAGAGACAATCCCGACCGATGAAGGTGATATATTCGTCTTTTATACCGATGGTGTAACCGAGGCGATGAATACGGAGCTGGAAATTTTTGGCGAGTGGCGTTTGAAAGAGATCATCGAACAATGTTCTCAACTCCCGCCCCGGGAAGTAGAGCGGCGGATCGTTGAAGCTGTGAAAGAGTTTTCCGGGGACGCGCCCCAGCATGATGATTTCACCATGGTAATCGTCAAGATAAGAGGCCAAGTCTTGAAAAACCGGGAGAAGCAATCGGAAAATTCAATCTAAAGTCACACATTTGCGCGCCCCCGGTTTCTTTAATTATTAAGAAAATTTCAAAATGCTTGACTTTTTAATCGTTTTATTATAATATATTAATATAACGATGAAATCGTTGGTGAAACAATATGAGTAAGATTAAAGACTACCAAAAGGATAGCGAGGTTTTAAAAGCGCTGGGCCATCCCCTTCGTTTAAGAATTATAGCAGGATTGATCAGCCATGGCGAATGCAACGTGAAATTAATAGTTGAAGAATTGAAAATACCCCAGTCCACCGCTTCTCAGCACCTGGGCATCCTGAAAAGTAAGAAGATCATCGAGTCCCGTAAAGAGGGTGTAAAGACCTGTTACCGGGTGATTGACCAACGGGTTCATGATATTATCAGGATTCTAGAAAGGTGAATTTATTAATAATAAATATCGTTACATTCGAATTGTACGATGGAATGACCACAAAAATAGGAGGCGATAATGAATGTTTCAATTTCTAAAGAAGCTCAAGATAAACTTCAGGGAATATTAACAAAATCGAGTTTTGAACAGCCGGCTGTCAGGATTTTCTTTGCCGGATTTGGTTGAGGCGGCCCCCAATTGGGATTGACTCTGGATGAGTCAAAGGATTCAAAGGAAACCTCTTTTTATCAGAATAAAATAAAGTTTTTGATGGATGAACGTCTTAAACATATGATTGGAAATGATATTCCCGTGGCCATAGATTTTAACAAGTCAATTTTTGGCGAGGGATTTATTGCTAAATATGGGAGTGCCAGCTGTCATGACTAAGGAGAAAGGAAAAATGAAATCAATATTATTGTTCTTGATCATATGGATTCTATGGTTTGCATTAAATAGATGGATCTTGCCCAAGTTCGGCATCGAGACATGAATGAGCAGAACCTGCTCTCTGGATGAGAGACCAACAATTCAAGAGACCAATAAAACCAACAACACGGATTGAATAGAGGAAAGTCAATTTTCAACAAAATTAGGGTCGGTGCATGCGAGTGTGCGAATGTTATGACATAATAGGGGCATGAGAAGAGAAAGGACAACTTAATACTGGCGCCTACCACCATGTTATGAATCGTGGCTATGATGGCAATGATATTTTCGCAGGCAATAGGAATAAAAACCATTTCCTTGACTACCTTGAAGATTCATCAAAAAAATGCATATTCGATTGTTTTCTTACTGTATAATATAATGGATAATCACTATCAGGAGTGAAAGATTACCGGCAACATTTACATACTCGCACCCACCGATAATCATATAGAAGGTTTATAAAAAACCTTGACATCCTGAAACTTTTAATATGCTATAATAAAGTATTACTTGTAATTAGGAGATAACCATGACCAGGAATAAGCAGTTATTGGGATCTGTTAATGAAGCAATAGGCAACACACCATTGGTGGAGTTATCCCGGTTTACCGGGTCGCTAAAATTGCAGGGTAGAGTGTTGGCCAAACTCGATTACTTAAACCCGGGATTTTCTAAAAAGGACCGCATCGCCCGGCAAATCATAGAAGATGCGGAAAACCAGGGCTTATTGCAGCCGGGACAGGAAGTAGTCGAACTCACTTCCGGTAATACGGGGACAGGCCTCGCCATAGTGTGCGCAGTGAAAGGATATAAATTTATTGCCGTGATGTCTCAGGGCAATTCAAAAGAGAGAGCAAGAATGATGGCTGCCTTAGGTGCTGAAGTGGTGCTGGTAGACCAGGCCTCCGGTTCTCCCGTGGGTCAGGTATCAGGTGAAGACCTTGCCTTAGTGGAACAGGAGACAAAAAAAATCGTTAAAGAGAGAAATGCCTTCCGCGCCGATCAATTCAAACTTCAGGGCAATTTCCGCAGCCACTACTTGCATACCGGACCAGAGATTTTAGAACAGGCTGCAGGGGCTATAGATGCTTTTTGCGATTTTGTGGGCAGTGGAGGAACTTTTGCCGGGGTTTCAGCAGCCTTCAAAGAGTATAATTCCCGGATCAGATGTTTCGTGGTGGAGCCTGATAGTGCCGCAATCATGGCGGGAAAGGATATCCTCAATCCCAACCACCGCATACAGGGGGGTGGTTACTCAATGAAAGAGCTGCCTCTTTTGAGAAAGGAAAACATCGACGGATTTTTGCAAGTGAGTGAAGAAGAAGCCATGGAAACAGCCAGGAACCTGGCAAAGATAGAGGGGATTTTTGCCGGTTTTTCCTCGGGGGCCAATGTTGCGGCAGCCTTAAAACTTATACAAGGAGATTTCAACGATAAAACAGTAGTAACTCTAATAAACGATTCAGGTCTGAAATACCTCAGTACCGATCTATGGCCTTGAGTTATATAATTTATTGCGGGCTTCTTTTTCCATAAAAAATAGAAAAAACAGACGCACTCATGGGAAGCCTAACACCTTAATGAAATTGTCCTCAAATATAAAGAATTGCAACTTTTGTCCCAGCCTTTTTAAATAAAATAAAGAACTTCAAGATATTAATTACTCCTTTATTATAGCCTGTTTTTAAAAAATATGTACTTCTGGCAAGTTTTGTGCATCTCTATTATGATGAATTTAAAAACAACTAAACGCAAAACATGGAAGTTAATAAAAGTGAATAGAATAAGAATTTCAAAAATATTAATAATAATAAGCCTGATCTCTTTTGGGACCTTTGTAAATGCTTTTGAAAAGATCCGGATAAATGAGAATTATAATCTACAACTTGAAAAAAATTATGATCGAGCGGAGTCAAAAATTTATTTTATGCAGGAACCTGAAAAAAAAAGTACTGCTTATTGCTTAAGCTGTCATGACGGTGTAACTGCAGTTGATATTCACATGACCCCGGGAGTCAGTGACCAGTCAAAACCAAAAGGCCTCGGACTCTCTCATCCGGTAGAGATCAATTATGAAAATGTTTATTTAAAAAAAAGAGGGACATACAACCCGCCGGAATTGCTGGATCCGAGAATAAAACTTGATAAAAACAATATAACCTGCCTGTCATGCCATGATGAAAACTCAAGTCATAAGAACCATCTTGTTATGGAGAATTACAGAAGCAGGCTCTGTTTTTCCTGTCATAACCTTTAGAGGTTTGATTAAAATTCTGACTACTGATCCGCAATCTTTTCTATCTCAGAAAAGGCCCTTCGGGCCATCTCAAAAGAACTCTATACCACATGTTTCT
>JAGLQA010000272.1 GCA_023137075.1 Candidatus Aminicenantota bacterium | reverse complement strand
AAGGTACTGATAACCCCGTTATTCATCCGGGTCAAGCCGCCTCCATCCGTTCCCATCCAGAGATTTCCCAGGCGGTCTTCAAATAGACAGCTGATGATCCGGTGGGGAATCCCGGTATTATCGCCAAAGTGTGTCATTTTACCGTTATTTAAGCAAAAAAGATACTCGTTACCTGTGCCGATCCAGAGATCTTCAGTCTCCACTTTATAATGACAGGTTGTCATATTGCGCGGCAAAGCGCCGGGTACGGCGCAGAGCCGGAATCCGGCCGGTTCCACTATTTTGACAATCCCGGTTTTGGTAACCACCCGCAGGTCACCTTTTCTATCTTTGACAATGGCATTCACCTCGTTATGAGGTAAGCCGTCTTTCGTGGTATAGGTAGTGAATGCGCCGTTACGTAATCGAGTGAGCCCCAAGCTAAAACTACCGATCCACAGGTTGCCCCACCGGTCTTCATCGATAGAACTTATCCGGGTAAGCGATTTATGTTTCGCTGCCGGGTAAAGAATAAACTCACCGCTTTTAAAACTGATCAGGCCCCCGGAAGAGGTGCCGATCCATAGGTTACCCTCCCGGTCCTCGTAAAGGGCACGGATTTCATCGTCCCCTAATTGGGGGACTCTAATCCGGTCATATAATTCGAAATCAACACCGTCAAAACAAACCAGTCCATCCTGGGTGCCGAGCCAGAGATAGCCGTCCCGGGTCTGCGTAATGGCAAACACGGAGTTCCCGGGCAGACCGGATTCCATGTTCCGGATTTTTATGTTGTACTGGGTGATCTCTTTAGCCGGATCCAGGGCCATAAGCGCCGTAGATAATAAAAAAAATAAAATAATAAAACGACGAATCATCTGAAAAATTTTAACCCAGTTGGGCATCCCTGTCAACTACTCTGTGTTAAAAGCCAGCACTAAAGAGTGAAATTTTAAGTTGGAGCTAATTTGATGAATTTTTTTTGTATGTTTTCAAAGGCGTATACCTGTGTTATCCTGTGCAATGAAAGCTTGAATTAAGAACGAACGGGATACAACCGGAGCCGCGTATATGAATTCTATGTTGTTAATGAAGTTTTTTTTAAGCGGTGATTGATGTTCCTGGAGGATCCTAATTTTAAAATGAACATCAAGACTCCGATCCAGAACATCACAGATAGATGATAGGTGTTTTTATTGACCATACGGGGATCTTTTAGTACTTTAATCCAGCAACAAAAATGAGGAAAAAACCCTTTTATGGTTTTAACCAACAGATCAACTTTATTTATCTCTGAATCAATCATTTTTTTTTGGAAAGATTAGATAATAAGCCCTTTCTCAACTCGAAAAAAAATCACTCTCCAGAGCTGCCGCTGCTTCCGTAGAATAACTAAGGTTATAAATTTTTCTTTCCCCTTAAACGGTGAGATAATAGGGGCAATCTTACGACCGCCCCTATTATCATCACCTCAGCTTTTGCGGCCATCACTGTAAAAGCAAACTCATGTATAAAACAATACAATGAGGAGGTCTAAAACACATTAATCAATGTATCATTAACTAATGTTTCTATTTATATTCTCATTCTTTGAAAATCAAAAACCGTAACAATAAGATTACCATCATACGGACTTAATATGGCATTTCAAGTTTTCATGACAAAACCATGACAGAAGGCCTTCAGCCTACAAAACAAGAAAGGTGGGTTTAAAATGCCATCGACCAGGTGAGTACAACATGACGCTTTGGCGCGGGACGGAAAAAGCTGGCATTGGAGAATTCGGAATACAGGGCATTGGTCAGGTTGCCTACGATAAGACCAAGACGCATGGGAAATAAACGATCCTTAAATAATGTGATTCCACCACTGAGCGAATGCACTGTAAAACCGGGGATTATTTCGCCAATCGGATTATCACCGAGCTGCACATCTTGCTGGTTACCATTGATACGCAGGTTATATCCTAACCAAAAATGCCGATCAGGATGTTCATAGCGGGCATTAACATTAAATTTAGATGAAAATGTGTCTACATATGGGATTTCCGGATTGGCTAAGTCTTTGGATTTGATGTGAGTGAAATTGGCAGTTAAGGAGAGACCGAAATTAAAGTAAATTTTCCCCTCTAATTCAATCCCTTGCACCCGCAGCCTGTCTACATTAATATCTTTGTATTCCGGCATGCCGTTAACCGTTTCACCGGTTGATGCGATCCGTATCCCATCATAAACAGTATTATTAAAATAGGTGGACTCGAAGTAAATATTTCTCCGGCGATATCTGAACCCCAGGTCAATATTGAAACTTGTTTCAGCCTTAAGAGCGATATTCCGGGACTGAAACCCGCTGCCTTCGGGTGTGGGGCCATTAAAAAAACGTTCAATCAGGTTGGGCGATCTGAATCCCCGGCCGGCCGATAAAACCAACTTCAAATGATCCGATACTCCAAAAATCAGGTTGGCTGCCCCTACCACGGTCTGATCCGTACTATCGACTAAGGTTTCACCTTCGAGGCCGGGGGTTTCTTTAGTCCGGGCGTTGACATTCTGGTAACGCAAACCCAAAATTAAAGAGGTTCTTTTAAATAGAGACATGTCATCCTGGATAAACGCCCCAATGCTGCGATAGGTAGCGTAGGGAAGCAGGGGGGTGTTATCCACAACAGGTACCCTGGGGCCGAAGCCCACGATACAGGTAGTATTGGTGTCGGTGTTGCCGGTATCATCCTGGAAAGCATCAAAACCATATGTAAAAACATGCGTTTTCACTGCCTTGTTTAATTCTAAGCGGAATCCTGAAGTTTTAACATCGGTAAAATTCTCAGATTGGATGTTTACGCCGGCATCAGACTTCCCGGGGATATCGAAAGGCACAAAAATATTCATATCTAATTCCCGGTCATTGCCTGTATGATAAGCGGTAAAGCTGAGATGGTCTGCCAGGGCAAAGCCCAATTGCCTATTCTGGTATTTAAGGCTGTATTTTTGTACTTCCTGCAGCGGGTATTGGATACGGATTCGGGCAGAACCGGGATTATAGAGGGCAGGTTCAACAAATCCGAAGCCGGCATCTTCAGCGTGATAATATTCGTATTTAAAAGTTAATTGACTTTGAGTTGAAAAATTGTAGTTTACCAATAGGTTCATGCCTCCGTCTTTAACCCCGGTATCATTTACGGCAACATTCTTGGCCAATTCGATCTCACCAAACGCTCCGGCAGGTGCATAATAATCACCGGCATTGCGGAAATTTCCACTCAATGCAAATCCGAATTTACCGAAGTGACCGTTGATATTCGCATTAGATTTATTCTGCCCGTCAGCGGTGCTGAAACGGTAGCCTAAGCTCCCGTGTAGTTCAGTGCCTTTAAGATCGTATTCAGTAGATTTAGTAATAATATTTACCACACCACCAATCGCGCCGGAGCCATACAACACGGATGCCGGACCACGAACAACTTCCACCCGGTTTACTTCAGAGATGTCGACTAAGGCGGGAATTTCTCCGAAATCCTGCTTCCGCCGGGAGTTATTCATGCGGATGCCATCCTCCAAAAGCAGGATGCGCTGCCCCCGGAATCCGCGAATTACCGGGCGGCTCTGGTTGGCGCCGACACCGTTCACATCCAGGCCCGGTAATTCGGACAAAAGTTCGGTTATATTGTTCGGCGCCTTTTCCAGAATTTTCTGCCGGTCGATAACGCTCACCGCTTGCGGAGTCTCAAATGTATCTTTCCGGGTCAGGGTCGCGGTAACGGTCATCTCATATTTCATCACTACCGGTTTTTCTTTATCCTTTTTTTGTATTACTTTTTTTTTGTTATCCTTCTTTTCGGAGGTCGTTTTCTCCTGGCCGGTGGATACTTCCGAGGCTGATAAAATAAGCGGCCCTGTTCCCGATATCAGGATAACGGCAGGCATTATAAGGTAAGATAGAATTCGTTTCATCGCTTTCTCCTTTTGTAAATATCTTAATTCGTGGAATAAACAGTTTGTGTTTTTAAAAAGTCATTCTATCTGTTTTACGCTGGATTTCAAATTTTCATGACCTTTCTATGACACAATCCCCTGCAAATTACTGTTATTTCTCGAAGCGGTACCCCTCATTCCTGACCGAAATAAAATACCCGGGTTTTTCCGGGTTTTTCTCAAAAAGTTTACGAAATTTTAAAACGAAGTTATCGATGGTTCGCGGCGTCGGAGAAACATTCATACCCCAGACCTCTTCCAGGATATCGGCCCGGTTTAATATTTTACCCGCGTGCGAAACGAAGTAAGAGAGCAATTTTGCCTCTTTTTCCGACAGCACAATTCTCCCTTTGTTGCTGTCACATCCCCTGGTGTGCAAATCTATTTTGTAATTGTTAAGAAATATCACATGACTGGCGGGAATCGACCGTTTCCCGAAGCTGCGGCGCATTAACGCCTGAACCCGGGCCAGTAATTCTTCCATGTGAAAGGGTTTCACCAAATAGTCGTCGGCTCCGCTGTTGAGTGCGGTTATTTTGTTTTGAATATTGTTCCGGACCGTCAACATGAGAACCGGTATATCGATGGATTCGCTCCTGAGTTTTTTGAGTAAATTTAAACCTGAAATTCCGGGGAGCAAAATATCCAGTATTAACAAATCAAAAAATTCTTTCGCAGACTTCCGGAGCAATGCTTCGCCGGAGGGGAACAACACGGCCTGGCAGCCGCTCTTCTCTAAGTTAATCTTGATCAAGCTGCCAATCAATCGATCATCTTCAACGATTGCTATTTTATGTTTTATCATTTTTACCCACAGGTAGAAATACCCGGAATTCCGTCCCCTGTCCTTCTCCACTGCTAATTGCGTCCAGGTCTCCGCCCATCTTTTTCGCCAGTTTTTTTGAGATATATAATCCCATACCTATTCCCCGGCATGCGGCAGGTAAGTCATCGGCAAAATGGGTATACGCATTAAAAATATTTTTTAAAACCTCCGGTTTGATACCGGGGCCATTATCACCGATTCGAATCACAGCCCGCGGCCCTTGCCTCGAAATCGAGACATGCAAAACAAGACCGGGAGAACAATATTTAACAGCGTTATCGGTGATATTATCCAGGGTTATTTTAAGGGCATGGGGATCTGCCGTTGCGAGCAAGCCTTTTTTTTTATCTATATCGAGTCTCACCTTTACACCGGACAGGTAAAGTATGTGTCCGGCGAAGTAGTTTTCTAAGAATTTCCCTATGTTCAGGTCTACCAGCTTAAGGGCAACATCTTTACGCTTTAATGAAGATCCGGCTAAAATATTTTCCGCTAATTGTTCCTGCTTTTCCACCTCCTGCAGCGCCATATCCACTAAGGTAGACACCTGGGATTCATCTAAGGAACGGTTCTTGAGACTCTGCAAAAAGGCCTTAATCCCCGTTATGGGGGTCTTTATTTCATGGGTCATGCGCCCCCAGAATTCTTCGATTTCTTCGGTAGAACGCTTCTCTAAGCGAATAAATTTGTAGAGCAGGATGCTGCAAAACAACAGCAGTAAAACCAGCAGGCTTGATTCGCCGATTAACATGAACCGTTTCCGTTTAAATTCATCTTCGATTTGTTCGAGGGCCGCTTCTCTTACCCGGAGGCATAAAGGGGGCCGGGAGGATTTCAGGAGTTTCACAAAAGGTCTGCTTTCTCTACCGCCGGTAACAATCTCAAATCGTTCATCCTGCGGCAGCATACCGGTGCCTGGAAATTCGGAACCGCTTGTCGTTAATTGCAGGGCAAAATAATCGAGTCTTGCCGTTAGGTTTTCGCGCAGGAGTGTTCGCTGTCTCCCGATAGATTGAGTCAGAAAAACAGACCACCAGGCCACTAAAAGGGCCAGAGAGAGTATGGAGATACCGAAGATAAACCGGTAACCATGCAACTTCACCATTCTTCTAATTTGTGAGATCATTATTTCGTTTTTTACGTTAGCATGCCCAGGTAATCGGCAAGCTGCCGGATATACTCCTGGGCATTGGCGGCAAAAATATCGTTGTGATCCCCACTATCAAAGATTTTTAAGATTTTTTTCCCCTCCGGCTGCAGACTCCATTCGTACAATCGTTGACCATGGGAAAAATGAACTAAGCTGTCATGGCGGGCATGCAAAACCAACAATGGGCCATTATACAACGGCAGCTTTTCCTGCACATTAAAGTAGGTCGCCACCTCCTCCTCCATTTCGGCAAGCGTGATCCCGATTTCTTCGGGACGTACCCGCAGCAGAAGACGCTCAAATACTTCGGCAATGCCGCTCTCGAGGATTAAACCGGCAATACCGGGAAAGAGAGAAGCGCCGTGGATGGCATAAATCGACCCCACCGACCTGCCGAAGAGGATCAGGTTTTCCGGTGGTTGTCCAATCGCCTCAATCACAGGTTTCACATCGGACAACATCCTTACTAAACCCGGAGTCCCGGTGGATAACCCATAGCCCCGGTATTCCGATAGAAAACAATTGAATCCCAATTGATCGAATACAGGCACAAAAAAATTAATATAGTCCGCGACGATCTCGCCATTGCCATGAAAAAAGACAATGGTCTTTGCGTCCGGATGTTTGTTTTGATAGTAACAGGCTAATCTAGCGCCATCGCAGTCCACGTAAAAAGGATTTTTAAATTCTTTCGCACGCGGGAAAAAATAGCGTGACGAAACAATCTTATGATCAAGAATCGATTCACTCATTATTGCCTCCTTATTCTTCTTATTCTTTCCGGGCCCTTTTTAGATTTTCCCAGAAGGGTTTATGCAGGAAACTTTTTTCGTCTAATTGGCACAATGACTCGAACAGGGGCCTGGTTACTGTAAAAGCCAGGATATCCGGTGGTAGATATTGGCGCATGGCTATGTCGGTCGCCCCTAACACAGCCCGGGGAACCTGTAGGTTCTCGAACAAAGGGAGCAGTTCCATGCACCCGGAACCAAAGGGTGCCAGAACCGGTTGAGCATTGCCCGGAGCATTGTTATAATTCGCACCCAACATCAATAAACTTAACCGGTCGGGATTGACATAAAAGGTAACGGTTTTGAGAAATTGATAGTAATCTTCTTTGAGGGGGCCGAGCATTATATGGGGATATTCTCTTTTATAGGGTTTGTTATGGTCTAACCAGCGGTTCATCAGGTCATGGGACGCCTTCAATCCCTCCTTGTCGACCAGGAATTTTACAAATTCTTCCCGGGAGCAGTGCTCTTTGCCGAAAATCCAATAACCGCACCCCCCGCAGCCGCTGTTATCCGCCGTTATATGAAGCGTCTTGCCCTGCAGCCACTGTTTGTAAAAAGCAAAGATACAGGCCCGTTGTCCCGCTTTGGGTTCTACCAGGGGTGCAAAGGGGGCCGGGTCCGGCACATCATAAAGACCGATAAGGGGGGTGGTGATTCCCGCTATTTTTAAGAGCGATGTCGGGTCCGGCTGCATGGTTACCTCCTTTTCCTATGTCAAAATGATCAAGGACTTATTTTACCACAATAGGGCGTAGATTTCACAAATAAAACGATAAAATCATTCAAAGCCTGCCTTTTTTTATGAAAAATCGGATACCTTTTGCTTCTTTTTGTATTTAAAAAAAATAGATTTCCCACCGATAATGATTTATTTATAGTATAGTTATTCCGGTCTAAAACTCGATATAAAGAGACAGAAATTCTTCGATAGATATTTCCAGGTCTTTGTTTATTATTTTTCTTAAAGGCACATCTCTATTACTTCTTTAATATTTGTAAGGGCTTCATCGATGGTTTCCCCATAAGAATGACACCCCTTAAAAGCAGGACAGCTAACAATAAAATAGCCATCCTCGTCTATCTCGATCATAATAGGAAAATGCATCTTATTCACATTTTATTCCTTTTGTTTTCTTTCACTTATTATTTATACTAATATATCTGGATTGTCAACAAAATTTTTTCAAAATCTATCTAATTTTAAATTTAGCTCAGAAATACTCTTTTTCTTTTTTCTATCACAGTTTTTTTTGTAGTAAATAAAAATCGCAATCAATATTAAAGGAATTAATGGCTTCTTTCTTGGATAGATAGGGTGGGCGCGAATAGTAAACCAACCGGGTAACATTCACGTATCTATAAAATGAAATTTTTATCTTTTATCGGGTTTTTTCTTATTCTTTCATGCGCAATCTCGGGGGAAAACAAAAAGGATCAAAAAAAACCGGAACAAAACCGGTGGAGAAAACCACAATACGTAGTGTCCCGGATCAAAGGGCAAGTAAAACTTGACGGTCTGAGCGACGAACCGGCCTGGGAAGGGATACAATCCCTACCGGTTGTCATGCATTCACCGGATTTCGGCAAAGAACCGACAGAGAAAACCGAGTTCTTAGTCGCTTATGATGACGAGTACCTCTATGTGGCGGGACGCCTCTTCGACCGGGAGCCGGAAAAAATACTGGCCTATTCAAAAAAAAGAGACTCCATGTCTCCAACCAACGATTGGTTTGGCCTATTAATCGATTCATTTAACGATAAAGAGAATGCCCTGGGCTTTTTTACCACCCCAGCAGGTCTGCGCCTGGATTTAACGGTTTATAACGACGCCCAGGGTGAACTGAGTGCACCTCCCCTCAATATGAGCTGGAATACTTTCTGGGATGTGGCAGTAAAACGAAACGACGATGGCTGGTTCGTGGAAATGAGAATACCCTTTTCAAGTTTGCGTTTCCAGGATAAAGAGGGGCGAGTAGTGATGGGCCTTTCGGCCTGGCGCTGGATTCCTCATAAGAATGAGGTGGTGATTTTCCCGGCCATCTCGAGGAAATGGGGCCCCATGAGCACCTGGAAACCTTCACAAGCACAAGAAGTTGTATTCGAGGGAGTACGCGGCCGCAAACCCCTGTATGTTGCTCCTTACGTGCTGGGAGGATACGGCCAGACCTCCGAACTCAATGAAAACGAGACCGCTTTCCTGCGCAGCGATGACCCGAGTTTTGAGGCTGGTTTGGATATCAAATATGGAATTACCAGCAACCTGACCCTGGATGTTACATTGAATACCGATTTTGCCCAGGTGGAAGCTGATGACGAACAAATCAACCTGACCCGGTTTTCCCTCTTCTTCCCGGAGAAACGGCTCTTCTTCCAGGAAAGGTCGAGTATATTCGATTTCAACTTGGGGGGACCGAACCGCCTCTTTTACAGCCGCAGCATCGGGATTCATGACGAAAAACCGGTGCGAATCTACGGAGGGGTCCGCCTGGTAGGGCGTTTAGGTCCCTGGGATCTGGGTTTTCTCAGCATGCAAACGGCGGGGGTAGAAGACCTTCCTTCTGAAAATTTCACTGTCCTAAGGGTACGCCGCCAGGTTTTCAATCCTTACTCTTATGTGGGGGGGATTATAACTTCCAGGCTCGGTACGGACGGCACTTTTAACACAGCCTACGGCTTAGACGGTATTATCCGCCTCTTCGGGGATGACTATCTCACCTTTAACTGGGCCCAGACCTTTGAGACTGAGGAAGAAAATAATCCGGCCTCCCTCGACCAGGCCCAAATAGGGATAAACTGGGAAAAAAGAACCATGAGAGGATTTGGGTACAACCTGGATTATTCCCGGTCCGGTTCCGCTTTCAACCCGGGTATGGGGTTCATGATGCGCGAGGACTGCACCCGCTTCGGCAACCAGGTTTTTTACGGCTGGGGTCAGGGGAAAAAATCTCCTTTTATACAGCACCAGGTTAATTTATCGGGTTCCATATTCCTGCAAAATGAAGATGGTTCGGTCGAATCGGCAGACTTCGGCCCGGGATGGAGTTTTGAGATGAAATCCGGCTACTTTGGGGGAATTGCGGCAAAGTGTTACCGGGAAGATATAGAAGAATCCTTTTCCCTGTCTGACGATGTGGAAGTGCCAATAGGAAAATATACATTTTATGCTCTTGAGGGGATGCTGGGTATACCTCCGGGAAAGCGATTAAGAAGTGAGTTAATGTTTTATGCCGGCTCTTTCTATGATGGTTGGCGATTCTCTCTAACTGCAACCCCTATGTGGAGTATCTCTTCTTTCCTGGAACTGAGCGGTTTGTATCAACTGAACTTAATAAATTTCCCGGAACGAAACCTGGACCTTACAGCTCACATCGGGCGGCTGCGGCTCCTGGCTATGCTGAGCACTAAATTCTCAGCTTCTGCTTTTATCCAATACAACAGCATCGACGACGTAGTCATTGCCAATATACGGGTACGCTTCAATCCCCGGGAAGGTAATGATCTCTATTTAGTATATAATGAGGGGATCAATGCCAACCGTTTTCGCGAAATCCCCCACCGCCCTTATTATGACAACCGCACCATCATGATCAAGTACACTTACACTTTCAGATTATAAATTGACCTATTTCTTACGGTACCAGTTGCCCTGGGGGCCTTGTAGCCAATGACCCGGTTTGGCTAACTGCGCTATTTTTAGAGCACGCCGTTTACCTACCTCAACCGGCAGCACATTGAGTCGTCGGGCAATATCGCGGTAAGCCGTTTCACGGTCGCTATTTTCAGCATTGATTAGACGATTCTCCCCGGGATTTAATGCTGCTCGTGGAGTAAGTTTGCCCACATTGTTTTCACCGACTTTGCCCTGGTTTTTTAAGGCATTGATTGCGGGTTTTCTCTTGAGAAAGCGCGCCTTTAGCTCCGGGCTTTGCGCGCAGAGAAAAGAACCGGTAATCAAAGCCCCGATTACGAACAATACGATCCCTTTAACTTTCATCCTTGCCCTCCTTTTTTTCTTCTTCCGTTTCTTTTTTTTCTTCTGCAGCCGCCTTATCGATATCGCCGAAAAAGTTTTCCAATTCCTTATCGATTTTGACTTTTATTTCAATAGTCACATGAATCGGTTGGATGGTCATCTCATGCTTCACTTTTATGCAGCTTGCCGACAAAAGAAACAGGAATAAACACAATAAAAAAAAATTTATCTTCATTTTTTACTCCTTACCTTTTATTTTTCTTCGCCCTTTTTTTTCCGGATAGAATATATTTTTGAGCCGCCCTGCAGGAGTTCCTTCAGGTCGATGTCCTTCAAACGCAGTTCCAGCAGTAAACCTTTAAGCGTCATCCGGGGTTTCCCCTTTTTATCCCGAACGATATCCTTGCTCTTCGCGTCATAGGTTAGAGGCAATTTATGCGCCGGTGTGCCGTTGATAAGCACAACCATATTCAACTTTTCCTCCAATGTATTTAATCTCAACTTAATCCAATCGTAATTAAAATCTTTCATGGCCTCTTCGACGAGCAATACACCGCCCGAAATCACCTTACTATCCTTAAATTTCACGTTGCCCACTACTCCGGGGGTAGAGTATAAATAACCGTCACGAAAGATAGGGATTCCCCCAGAAATCTTCACAGGCAATATGCCGTTCAATTCCGCGTCACCTGAAGCAACCTCTTTTCCCATCACAATATTCACCATTTTATCAAAATCTATTCTATCACAAAAAAGAGTCACTTCGAAATCTTCTTTTCCGATTTCATAGCGGAACGGATTGACCAGTACTTTGCCGTCACAGAAAACAAATTCCCCCTCTTCGACAAAAATCATTTCGGGATTCTCGATGTGGAAAACAATCGTGCCGCCGTTAAATTTCAAGCCGCCGATATCTAATCCGGTAAAACTGACTTGCTGGGAAAATTCCGAAGTAAAGGCAGCCAGATCGCTCATTTTTATTCCCGCGTCGATGCCGCTGCATTTAACGCTTCCCGTCAAGGTTTCCAGGCTGCCGTTCTCCAATTTCAGCAATGCGCTGCTCCTAAACTCTCCCATTTTTATAGAAAAATTTGCCGATGCGGATAAAAAACCCGATATTTTATTACCTGTGAGAGCAGGGTGAATAGCGCCGAATTTCGCGTCTGCATCGATCTCCCTTCTATCGGCCCGGATGTCCAGGATAACATCCGGTTCAGTATCTACTAACCTGAACGTACCGGTAAAATGTGCGCCCAGGTCTTTCAACGGGCTGAGGATTTCCCCTGACAAATCCAGGCCTACCTTATCTTGTTTGATATCCCCTGCTATTTTGCCCACAACTAATTCCGCTATTTGCAGTTTTTTTATGTTAAAACTCCCCGGTTCAACGGCTTTAATTTTTCTTCCCGGCACGCTTTTTCCCGATAAAAAAGGAAAACGGTAGGGGAAATCCAGGTTCACACCCTCTGCCTGTAAACCATCTTTACTTGTTATCCTGGTGGACATTAATTTCAGGCTGCCACTAACCCGTTGGCCTTCGACACTGTTCCCCAGGATACGATTCTCGGAAACGATTTTTTTGGCATGGATAACATAGGAATCGTACTCCAACCGCGCGCCTTCGGCGGAAAGGTTTATTTCGGAGGCCATATCCTTGCCGGCAGAGGAAATTGAAAAAAACAGGGAAAGATTATCCAGCCGGAAACTTGCTTCCGAAGAAGAAAGAATCATATTGCCTCTTCCTTTTCCTTTTATCTCCCATTTGCTCTCCGTACCGGTCAAATCGATCCGAAAATCTCCCGCCGCGTCCAAACTACCTTCTGTTTTTATCCCGGGGAAAAATCCTGGAATCAATCTATGAAGCGCTTCGCAGGAGAAAATGCCGGTTAGCGTTAATTTACCGGGTAATCCTGAGATTGTTCCGGAAATATTTTTGAACTTCACACCCGCGGGTTCTTTTAGTTTAAAATCAACCAGTTTGAACTTCAAGGTATCCAGGTTTTCTCCGCCGACGTTCAGAACTAAGGGGAGATCGATACGTAATTCTTTATTATCGATACTGTTAAATTTTACTTTGAAAAGGATGTCTTTCGGGGTAAATTCGGACCCCAGGTTAAAATCCAGGCTCAAGTCGCAGGACACATTTACTCCGGGCAGGGTAATTTTCAAGGATTCGGCGGCTGCGAACACATGCCCCTTTGCTATTTTCCATGAATCCAGTAGAATTTCACTCCTGAGTCTACCCGTTGATTCGAAAAATAAGGGAACAACCGCCGGGAAATCGTCAAAATACCTATGAATTTTTGCCAGGTCCGTTTTTACAATTATATTTCCTATGCCGCCGGCCATATTAACGGCGCCGCTCACAGATATTTGTTCTCCATAAGGGAAAAACCTCCCCGAAAATGCAAAGGTATCGCCTTTTTTATCATCCGGATCCCCTTCAACTTCTATCTTCGATGACCGGAAATCGAAAGGAATCATGATCTTTTTTCCCCGCCAGGTAAGATTTAAAATGGAAGAATTTATCGATAGCGCGGTGAAGGGAAGCTCCATGCCCCCTGCCCCACCCTGGCCGGGAAGGACTTTCAGACCTTTAAGTCGCACGCCATCGTCACCGGCATTAAGCGAAAATTTCATACCGGAAATCTCAATTTTCTTTACTTTCCCCTTTAAAAGGCCCGGCAGCGAAAAATCGAGGAAGAGAACGGGTATCTCGATGTCAGGGTTTTCCGGGTCTCCCACGGTCACGGAGTTTATATCTAATTTATTAAGCCCGATACCTCGAACGTTTAAGCGAGAATTCACAAAACCCATCTTTTCGAGGCGATTTAAAATAAGCGATTCGACGACTGCAGGTAAAAAGATAAGAAAAGCGATAGCCAGGACAAAAAAAGTCGCCCAGAAGATTCGTGTTATAATTATCCGCTTCCTGCTTCTTTGCTTCTTACCGGCCTGCCTTTTTCCCATACCGCTAAAATAGCACAACAAACCTATTTTTTCAACTTTGTTATGGCCTGGAAGAACGGAAGGTGGGAAAGCCGGAAGAATAGGAACGCCTTGCTACCGTATGGAGAATCATTGATGAGAAAAAATATGATGAAAATCTATTTTATCTCACCTTGCACAACCATTTTCTCATAATTTGAGATATTTTTCAGAAATCTTACTTTTTCTTTATACGCAGTCCCGAACCATGTACTCATTAGCCTTTGTTCTTCTTCTATAGTATCTTGAGTAATACGTACTCGACTTTTGTAATCGTAATAATAATTAAAGGCTGTCGCATATAAAAATTTATTATCGGAAAACAATTGGTTTTTTTTGAAATCTTCACATATTGCCAAGATGGCATTTCTTTTCTTTTCATTATAGGATACAATTACGGTTCCATCCTTCCTGATTCTCTTCTTTTCAGGATTGGGATATAAATATTCAAGAAGCTTTTCCATCTCATTAAGTTTAAATGGAGAATTATCCAATCCGGTGTAAAAAGTACCAATTTTTTTTAAAAACTCAATCGCTTTCGGATAAGCACGTTCCATCCTTTTTGTTGCATATTTTGTATGTTTAACTGTGAATTGACCGAACATTTCCGGAGGGCCAGGAAGGTAAGAAACCAGATATATAGGTTCCTTTAAATCTGGTACCAATAACCTGGAGTCCGGAATTAACGCTAAAGCAACATCACCATTATGAGACCATACTAACATTATGTTATTACTGATCCTAAATTTTTCAATGGTGATTTCACGTAGTTTAGCCGATACCCAGGCCCGCTTTCCAAATTTAAAATATCCGCCCTCTTGAATAGTGATTTCCTTACTTTCAACCAAAGGTTCAAAAATTTTTAAAGCATCCCAATTCTGGATCTCCAGGTAATTGTCCCCCATTACGGAAAGAGGATATTGATTATTTTCTCTGACGATACCGATATTTTCAGAGAAAGAGATATTACCAAAAGTACCAATTTCAGGTTCGGAGATGACTGGAACTCTTACTACCCTCCAATCGAGTTCAAAGTCCTTTAGAATTTGATATAAATCACTACTTTTAGTAGTCTTTCTAACAAAAGAGACGTTATTTGCGCACATTTTTTCCTCCTTTTAAATCAAATATAATTCTTAACATAAACAGAAAAAAACCTCAATCCCCAAATTTTGCAAAATTCAGGAGAAGAGTCGATGGGCATTTTTAAAAAATTGAAAGTTTCCGTCTTCATCCTGTTTACTACCTTGTTTTTTCTTCTCTAAGTCTATCTTTATACCATTCTACAAAAAAAATTGCAGGAAAAATCAGCAATTCTAATTTTGAGCTTTATTATTTACTAAATGCCTCTGAGACGGAAGATTTTCCGTCTCTACAGTACTGATTTTTGCTCTCGTTTTGAATAGTTCAATCATAATTCCATTCGAGGACCGTAGAGACGCAAAATTTTGCGTCTCAAAACCGCAATTTTATATATTGCGGACTATTTTTTCTTATATTCTTGTCTTTCGCTCTCTTACCGACTATTGAGTTCGTAGTAATGATAGAGTTCTCATCCTAAAATTAGAATTGCTGAAGAAAAATTTTCTTTGTATATAAAACCATCTCCTTCGCTTACTAATCAGAAAAATCTGTTAACACAATCAAATTCACGTGCAGCAAAGGCTACTCAGAGCAAATTCGATTTTTTATTAATTAAATTCGATCAGGGAGTCGTCGTAGTCTTCCACCTTCTCAAAACCGAGTAAGTTGAGCAGCGTGGCAGCCACATTGGTCAATCCCGGTTTTTCGACTTTGGCCATCTTATATTCATTATTATATAAAGGATCGTATATCGCAAATGGAACGGGATTCAACGTATGGGACGTTTTGACCAATCGCTTACCATCCTTGATGACAAACATTTCATCGGCATTGCCGTGGTCTGCCGTTACAACCATGATACCACCCAATTTAGTGATCGCTTTTCGCAGCCGCAGCAAACATTTGTCCACTGTCTCTACCGCTTCGACCGCGGCTTCCATTACCCCGGTATGACCGACCATATCTCCATTGGCAAAATTGACCCTGCCAAAGCGGTACTGACCCGTTTTTAAAAGTTCAATGGTTTTTTCGGTAATCTCAAACGCTTTCATCCCGGGAGTCCTTTCAAAAGGAATATTATCCGAAGGGATCTTGATATATGTTTCCAGTTTGTCGTTGATGTAGCCTGAGCGGTTGCCGTTCCAGAAATAGGTCACATG
>JAGLQA010000271.1 GCA_023137075.1 Candidatus Aminicenantota bacterium | reverse complement strand
ATGAACACGTACTTTTTTAATATTACCCAGAGCGCATCGCTTAATCATGGCAAATAAATGATCGATGTGGGAGTGGACATTGCCATTGGAAAGTAAACCGATAAAATGGACGGTACCTCCCATAATACCTTTTTCCGTTACTTTTTCCCAGGTTTTGCCGGTAAATATTTTCCCGGAACCTATCGAAATATTGACCAATTTCGCTCCCTGGGCAAAAATCCGCCCCGCTCCGAAAGCATTGTGCCCCACCTCGCTGTTCCCCATATCACCTTCTCCCGGCAAACCGACTGCTAGTCCATGAGCTTTTAATTGACAATACAACGGCATTTTTATCAGTTCGTCCAGTTCAGGTGTGTTTGCCTGGAAAACCGCATCCCCTTCATCATGCTTCCCGATACCGATTCCATCCATAATAACGAACAGAAGCGGCCCCATTCTGCCGTTAAATTTCTTAAGTTTTTTTAATTTTAATTCCATTTTCTCTCCAATATACGGAAACCTTCCAGCAGGGCGTCGCAGATAAAATCTTCCAACAAACTCAAATCACCACCCTGCTGCGCTTTTTTCAGGTAGGAATAATAAAATTGCTTTTTCTCCTGGCGGATTAGGGCCGGCGGGAGGTTATCACGAAGGGCCAGGGCGTGGTTCAATAATCGCCCGATCCTGCCGTTTCCATCGGAAAAGGGATGTACTTGTTCAAACCGGCTGTGTACCGCAGCGATATGGGAGACGACATCTTCCTTCGAGGTGTTTATTTCTTCAAAAAGGCGGGTCATCAAAGCAGGTACTTTCATATAATTGGCAGTGGGCACATCGGCTCCCACTATCCTCACACTATGTTGACGATAAGCACCGGCATCAGGCCGTATGCTGTTCATCAACATGTGATGCAGTTTCAAAACCAATTCTTCAGCGATCGGGGCGGCGCCTGCCATATGGTTCAGCAAATACCGCAAGGCAGTTTGATGATTCTTGACCTCTAAGTGCTCGATTAAACTTTTGTCCGGCAGCACGGCATCCCGGAATAGTATAGCTTCGGTCTCATCCTCGGTCAGGGTACTTCCTTCGATGCGGTTGGAATGGTAGGTCAAGGAAAGGAAAAATTGGTCGTAAATATCAGGGTTTTCCAGTATTATTTTGAGAACATCGGGATATATGTTCCTTTTATTATTTACCATTTTCTTTTTAGTCGCCAATTCATCTGCCGGTATAACTTTTTTTCCTGTATATTTTAAGTACAACTCTTCGATTCGTTCTTGTGATTTTTTTCGCGGTAGGGATTTGCCGTTAATCCAGCTATTTAAAGTGGCAAAGGAGACGGAGAACTGGCGGGCCAGTTTTTCCTGGCTGAGCCCGGAAAATCGTTGTATTACTCTTAATTTCTGGGGAATTGTCACAACTTCCTCCTGAAAAACGTCACATTGTACAAAACTTTATAAAGTTTGTCAATAAAACAAAAACTTTATAAAGTTCTATAAAATCTTGGTACTATTACTTTTTAGTATTTTTGTTGTCCCTTGACTTTCACGGGGAAACTAACGAAAGGCTGATAGGCCAACATTTCCTAAAGAAATGGGAAATGTGCACATTTGTTCTCGCAGGTTATAACAATTCCGATAAAAACGTATTCAGTTTTTTCAAAGCATTGGCCCGGTGGGAAACCCTGTTCTTCTCCCGGGTGGTTAATTGGGCAAAGGTCTTCCGCAGGGGTGGATAATAAAAAACCGGGTCATAGCCGAAACCGCTGTTTCCCCTTTTTTCCGGCAGGATAGTGCCCCTCACTTCCCCGTTGAAAGATTTAATCATTTTCCCGTTCTTTGATAAAACGACCGCGGTGACAAATTTCGCGGACCTGTTCTTCACATGCTTCAATTCGCGCAGCAGTTTCGCTGTGTTTTTTTCATCATCACAGTCAGCTCCGGCATAGCGTGCCGAATGAATACCCGGTTGCCCATTTAGTGCTTCCACTACCAACCCCGAATCATCGGCTGTGGTAAGGATGTTTTTCGCAATCTTGCTGTAAAAGAGCGATTTGGCAGCGGCATTCTCATAGAAGGTATGCCCAGCTTCGGGACACTCCAGGGTAATGTTCAGGTCGGATAAGGAGTACAATTTTAGCCCCGGGAAATCCTCTTTTAACAAGGCCTCAATTTCCCTGATTTTTCCCCGGTTGGTCGTAGCGATTAGTAGATTATTCGGGATCACAGGTTCTCGCTGTCAATTTCAATAACGCCCTGAAGCTGCATTACTTTCTCGACAAATTCCTTATTCTTATTCTCGGATGTAGATAACAACACATCAATCTCGAATCCATCTTTAATTTTACCCAATTTGGCTTTAATATAGCGGATGCCCAACTCCTTGATTATTTTTCGCATCTCGATGATAATCGCGGCCTTATCTTCGGTTTTGATGATATAGGCATAAAGCTTTTTTTGATTCTCAATGATTTTAGTAATATATTTTGATATAGTCAATATTATCACCACGAAGATCGATACCAATAAGGAGATTAGATAATAACCGCTGCCCACACCGATACCGATAGCAGCCACGGTCCAGATGGTAGCCGCGGTGGTGAGTCCCTGCTCCTCGAACTTTGACCGGATAATAACTCCCGCCCCAATAACCCCGATAGCGATTATGATTTGGGCAATCATACCGGTGGGGTTTGCCGTGCTTGCGTTTTCAGTTAGTTTCAGGGCAATAACGGTTATCAATGTACTACCCACTGCAATTAGAATATTGGCTCGTAATCCCGCTTCTCTATGGGATATTTCGCGTTCCAAACCGACAATCCCGCCTAACAGGGCGGATAACAAAATTTTAAGGATAATTTCAATTTCCATGGAATTATTTAAATATATATGCCAGGGCAAAGATAAGCACTAAAAAGAGGGTATAAAGGGCAAAATAGGGATTCTTCAATAATTTCTCCGGCTCTTCCGCCCCCTCTATATCCTGGACCGATTTTTTCATGAACATACCTAAGTAGAAAAGAATAAAGGGGATGGCAAAGAGAAAGGAATGTAATCCCGATTCCAGGGCAAAGAGGGCGAAGGTGCCGATAAACACTACCGCATTCACTACCATAAAAACAACCAGGTTTTTCAGACTGTATTTTTTTAACGACTTCCTGTACCCGGATGATTCTTCTGCTGAAAGGAACTTCTTTTCGGCAACCCGTTTGCCGACCATCAGGAAATTCCCGAAGGCCCACCAGGAAATAATAAGAGAAACAGGCGGAAAAACAGGCGCTATGATATGCCAGCCGATTAAGAAGCGAATGGGATTATTGGCCGATTCCAACGTCGAATCCAGAAAGGGGATATCTTTCACCCGGATGGGCGGAACATTGTAAAGAATACCGGCTGCCAGCAGCGCAGCCAAGTCGATAACAAAATAGATATTTTCGTAAAAAAGAAGAGCAGTTAAAATAGAAACCACCACCAGGATACACCAGAGACTGATTAAAACCTTCCGGCTAATCTCTTCTTTCACCAGGGGACGATTCTTTTTGGAAGGATGATAGGCATCGGAACGGGCATCCGCGATTTCATTCACGATATAATTGGCGGTAGAGATAAACAGGGTTAGGAAAAAGGCCAGGATAAGTTTTAAAATCAGGGAAAAAACATCGATCCCTTTCATTAATCCGGGGTTTAAGACAAAAAAAGCCACAAATCCCGGCAAAATGGCCAGGCTCCTGGGCCACCTTTCAAGACGAAGCGAATCAAAATATAGCCTGCTCTTATTTTTTTCTGGCATAGATTTCCCAGGAGTCAAACAACTGTAATTTTAAGTTTATACTTTTTAAGATTTTTTGTAAAGCCTTTTTATTCTTAAAAGAGGGAAAAACTCGTGTCAGCAGGTAAAAGAGGGAGAAATTCCAGGCGTATCTTTTTTTTAACACAACCTCGCAGTGGTGTTTGTTCAATAAGTAAAGGATGGATTTCAGGCTAAAAAAATTGATATGGGCGATGCGGTAGTGCCACCAGCGTTTCCCGGCAATCCTGGCTGTAATACTGTTTATATCCGGTGTCACGATAACGACAATCCCGTCTTTTTCCAGCAGGTTATCGATCTTATCCCAAAAAATGTCCGGTTCCACTAAGTGTTCGAGGATATCCAGCAATGCAATGACCGCAAATTTTTTCCCGGGCCGATAATGTTCGATGGTGCCCCGGAAAAGTTTTAAACCGTAAAACCTTTCCGCCTCTTCCACAAGAAATGAGGACGGTTCAATGCCGGAAATTTCATACCCGTCCCTGCAGGCAAGATGGAGAAAGATTCCGCTTGCCGCACCGACATCTAAGAGGGTTTTGCCAGGTTTGGCGATCTTATTCAACCGTTTTAATATGGTTTTAAAATTCCGCGCCCTCCCTTCAGCTTCACTGTTGTACTCCCGGTCTTCAAGACCGGAATAAAATTCCAGGATCTTATCTTCCGGTACATAGGGATTTGAAAAAACAAACCGGCAATCCCGGCATCTAAAAAAAGTCCAGGCCGACCCGTAATTGCTGTCGGTAATATTAAAATTTTCACTGCTTATATGTTCGGGATCAAATGTTCCTTTTTTAAAGCGTTTTATATTTTTTGAACTGCAAAGCGGGCATTCTGATCTTATTCGTAATTCCATTAAAAACATATACCATGAAACCCACTATTTAGGCAACTTTTTAGCCCTGCTCTTAGAGTCAGGAGGGGGGGCCGTAAAAGATTTTGTCTTCAACTATTATTGCCGCAATTTTTTTCTCTTTTTCCAGGACATCGATATATTTGAAGAGTTCGCACCGTTTTTTGCCGGTAATCGCTTCCAGGTCTTCTATCATCAGCGGTCTGCGCTGAATCGTATTTAAAATATTGTTTTCCAGGTTCTTACTAAAGGATGATATCTCCCGCCGCTGCCTGACCCGTTGGATCACTTCCACTTTGGCCGGACAATTTTTCCAGCGGGCCGCGATTTGTTCTAACTTACCGGTATCCACCGGTTTCACAGCCGCGCAAGCCGGGGGCCGGTCCAGGGAATTCAATTGGACTTTGTCGGGGTTGATCTTTTTTATGGTTTGATAGAGTTTATCCAATTCATCACTGCCGTCATTGATACCTTCGACAATAAATACCTCGAGCCAAATTTCCCCCCGGTATTCCTTCCTGAATTCTACGATACCCTCCACTATGAGATTTATATCTAAATTCCCGGCAGGCTGGTTTATTTTTACGAAAACTTCCGGTGACACCGCATCCAATGAAGGCAGCACTAAGTCCGAGCGCGAGAGGTCTTCTCTTACTTCCTCTAAATACAGCAGGGTTCCATTGGTTAGCACAGCCACCGGGGTGGCGGTTAACTGCTTTATATTATCGATAATCAAGCCCAAATCCTTATTCAATGTCGGCTCACCGGAACCTGAAAAGGTAATGTAATCGAGATATTGATTTTTTGAGATCGAATGCTTTAATTCTTCGATTATGATTTCCGGATCGATAAAAGACGATCTCTCGGTTGTCAACCGGGTTGTCCTACCGCACTCGCAGTAGATGCAATCTAAGGTACAGGTCTTAAAGGGAACAATGTCCACCCCTAAGGAAATACCCAATCTTCTTGACGGAACAGGCCCGAATATATGTTTAATCATAAAACTCAACAACTAAAAAAATGTCTATAGATTAAGACATTAAATGCTAACCGGTTGTATATAATGTATCGCTTCGGCTTATTATTAATCGATGTCTATGGTAGATCTGGTTTTATCCCGTCTGCGTTTATCCATTGCATCGTATTTTTTCATGCATTTATGATCCAGGCCCTTGGTAACGGAACAGATCAGGTAATCGGCAATATGTATGATGCAGGCCCTGATGGCTTTTCCTGTGGGGGTCTTCTTCGCATCCTCGCCGGAGACGGAGAAATGCCTGGTGGACAGGCCGGCACCGATGGCTTTGGCCTTGATGGTAGCTTCGATGGTCCGGGCATCCACGATTTCGCCGGTTTCCGTGTCTATCAATTTCACATCCACCGCGATATAAGTTTTCTCTTTTTTCCCACCCAGGCTGATCCCTTTTACCCGGATTTTACCGCCTTTTGCGGAGGTTTTTTCAAAAGCGGATACGGTTCCGGCAATCAGGTATTTGGCGCCCTTGATTTTACCCATTTTCACCAGGGTTTTTTTGTCCACCCTGCCGGACGCGCTCAAGTCCTGTTCGCTGAGTACGGCATTGATCTCATTTCTCTCCAGCACGGAGAATTTCCGGGTGCTGACCAATTCCGAGATGAGCATATCCTGCAGATCGGAAGCTACACTGGCCCGCCACCAGTACATACCGGCAACAGTATTGGTGAACCGCAAAACACCGATCCTCGGTTTCTCCTGTGCAAAACCGTGAAATAAGCTGGCAGCAAATAAAATCAATACGAATACTAAAATCTTTTTTTTCATAATGCCTCCTTTATTCTATTTAGTTTTAGAATTATAGAGCAATACCATACTAAAGTCAATTTCAACGAATCGAAAATTTAAAATAATTGCATCGGTTAAGTTGAGTGGTTTTTTCTTAGAACTGAATAATTACCGATGTATCGAAATCTCCGATCTTACATTAGGTCGTCATCGAGTAGGTCGTCGGGTATGTTATCGGAAAGCATAGCTGCCATCCCCAATGCGTCCTCGGCAGCTTCCGCTATCTCCTCGTCATCGGAATCGGAGAGTTCGATCAGTACATGGGCAGGTTCGTGAATAGCCATGTTGCCCGCGGCTTCGATTGCAGCAAGGAGTAAAGGCTTATCATCAATTTTTTCGGTGAAAATCTTTTCAATATCGGACCAGGCTTCCTTGAGTCCCCATTTTCCCGCGGTGCAAACAGCTTCATAGTAGATATCGGGATCTTCACTTTTTAGAGATTCTAAAATCAGGTCTTCAAATCCCGGTACATAGCCCATGGCAAAAATTGCGGTGAGGGACCAATCGTGATCTTTAGCGGCATAAGCGTCTTGAATCGCCCTGTTATGCCAGTCCATAGGGGCGCATACCGCTGCTTCTAATACTCGACGCCGTACCTTTTTGGGAATGGAGGCATCATGGAAAATTTTCCGGAGTTGTTCCTTAACTTCATCAAATCCTTTTTCCGAGAGCATTTCGTCATCGTATTCGTCGAACTCCATGGTGTCTGCCCAATCAAGGGCGGGGCCTAAAGCAATTGCAGTCCCGCAGCGCAATTCCTCCGGTTCTTCGCTGTTTCGGATGATATCGAGCAGCTGATTGGCGATATTGTCATTCATGACCATTCCAATACCGGCAAGTTCTGCTGCCAGGATTCGATCCGGTTCGGGTTTTTTTTTATTACACAAAACTTCAAGGATGAATTCGCCTGCGTTTTCAGGCCAATCCCAGGTTGCAGTATCGTTTAATTGTTTTAAATTCATTTTTTTCCTACCTAAAGATAGTACTATAAATCAAAACGATAAAAATATCAAGCATATAATTTGTGAAAATTTAACAGAAAAATAGTTCCTGGTATTCCTTACAAAGATACATCCATCCCCGATGATAATCAATCTTAAAATATAATTCATGAAACTGAAATCGTGAATTTTCTTGCCCTTCCTTTCATTGTTGAATTTTAATCCAAAATGTGATATAAATGAGTCCTTCGTGAGGTAAAATGAAAAAACTTCTGTTTAGTGCACTGATATTGTTTATTTTTAGTCTATTTCTTTCCTCAGCAATTATTGAAAAAATTGTCTTAGAGGGAAATGAGAAAGTATCGAAAGATACGATTCTCTTTTATATGAAATCGACGGAGAACGGTGATTTTTCGCAAGATAAACTCAGGCAGGATTTCAAAACGCTGTGGAACACGGGATTTTTCGAAGATATCGTCCTCGAGGCTGAAGACGGCCAGCGCGGCAAGATCGTAAAAATTATCCTGAAAGAGAATCCC
>JAGLQA010000270.1 GCA_023137075.1 Candidatus Aminicenantota bacterium | reverse complement strand
AGGATCGATTTCTATGTTCTGGATATCGTCGCCTAAACCGGTGTCGAAATCAAAATAGTTTGCTATGATATTTTCTTTCCATTCTTCCAAAGCAGCAATAACTCCCCCTTCTAAATTTTCCTCGGCGGCAGCCTCGCTTAAAACATATTCCATATCGTAAGACAAGAACTCATCGGTACTCTTTGCCTTGTCCCGAATAAAAGAGTCGATTACCTTTTTCTCCACCCCGATCAGCAGGTCAGGGCCCTTTTCTCCCAGCACTTTACAAAACCGCGCCCAATTATATTTTTCACCATTCATATGTTCACTCATTTTCTCAACTCCGGTTTAGTCATCCGGGAATATTGTAGCATAGTCAGTTCAAAACCTACGTTATTTGTCAAATAAATCCAAAAGGCCTTCTGCCCTATCCTTGATGCTTTTATCTTTCGAGCTTACGGCTAAAATTCTCAGGGCTTTTTTCATCTTCTTGTTTTTCAAACCGTTGTAATATATTAAATCCAAGGTGGTCAGTACAGCAGCCTTATAATTACTCAATAATACCCGGATGAGAATATCGTATAGCTTCGGATATTTAATGGTATCCAAAAGTGTTTCGATTGTTTTAACCGCCATCGCTTTGCGACCGCCGTCCAGCACATCTAGTCCTGACGGCTGGTACTTTATGGTTTCATCGATAAAATCAACTATTTTAACCAGAATATGGAAGGCGTTGTCGATTCTCTCATTTTTATCCCGGTTTTTTTTCCGGTCGATTGGTATCAAACCCGGTTCATATAGAGGGGTTAAGATAGTGTAGCTGGTAAATATGAATCTACTCAGAACATCAAAAATATTTCGTTCCATATGTTGTCTCACCGAGCCCCTTAATTCTCTGAATTTCCTGGTGAAATTTAATATTTCGTCCAATTTTTCAGGTGAGTTCTTTTCCGACATTATAAGGCCATATTGGGTGAAATATATTACCGCCTGGCTTTTATCCTCTTCATTGGTTGTGTTCTTGAAAACCATTAAGAGGCGCCACAACTCAGGTGAAATCGTATTTTTCATTATTAATTCCGCCATTGATTCCGTATCGGCAAATAAACTTTTTTGATTGTTATTATTATTCATTGCTATCTATTAAAAAAAGAGATTCGCATCAGGGCCCGGTAAAGAAATTTGAATATCTCAACCATTTTTTTTAAAATAAATCTTAAGAATCAGATTATATATGATTTATGGCTTTGTTTCAAAGAAAAAAAAGGGGGACAAGTAAAAATAATTCCCTACTTCGCACAACAGGGGGAAACGGATAATCGTAATAATGGTGCATTTCCGGTCTTACGAGATAGTTCTCCCTTTTTTCTTTCCGACTGAATAAATATGGTCAAAAACATGGGGGGTAATTGCTATCTATAAAAAGGAGCCTGGTTTAGCATTCATTCCTTATCCAGGCCCTCGATGATACGTACTTCGGGCTCGGTTTTCATCTTTCCCATGGCGGTGGCTACCGGATGGGACGGGTCGGAGAATTCTTTATACATTTTTACGATCACTGCCAGCTTTTTCTCATCGAACCAATCATCTTTCAAATCCGGTAGGTGGGTCAGGTGTTTGAGAATCTCGGCATCGGCGGTTTTGATTCCGTCAGGAATTGATTCTCAGGGGCTTAAATGATGGGAATAATTGACTTCACGTCCGACGAGCCGTCTATCGATCACGCCGGGACCATAGAAACACTTCCGACCGGGAAGGCGGTCAGGTTGTCCAGGCTTCGGCGTATAATTCGGCCTGCTGCAAAACCGTATCCGTGGCGATTTTTCGTTTGTCGGGCGGATAACCGTACTCGCGCAGCAGCCGCTTCACAATCACCCGCATCCTGGATTTGACACTCTCCTTGACGGTCCAGTCTATGGTGGCATTCCGGCGCACCCGCTCTACTAATACGATGGCCGGTTCCCGGAGCTTCTCGTCGCCTAACACTTCCACAGCGCTGCGGTTGTCGGCCAGGGCATCGTAAAAGGCCAGTTCGTCATCGGATAAACCGGAAATCTCTCCCCGTTTATCTAATTCCGTTATGTTTCTGGCGACGCCGATCAATTCATCGATCACTTCCGTACCGGTGAGTATCTTATTCCGGTATCTCCTGAGAGCGCTTTCCAACATTTCCAACAGGCTTTTGCTCTGCACCAGGTTCTTCTTCGAACGACTCTTGATTTCATCGTTCAGTAATTTCTTCAATAATTCTAAGGCCAGGCCGCGGCACTTCATCCCTTTTATCTCTTTCATAAATTCATCGGACAGGATGGAAATATCGGGCTTCTTTATACTGGCGGCATCGAATACATCGATGACTTTATCCGACACGATGGCCTTATCGATAACCTGCCGGATGGCGGTTTCGATCTCCGCGGCACTTCGTCTCCTGCCGGCGGTGTCGAATTTGACCAACCGCGACCTTACGGCCTGGAAAAAAGCCACTTTCTCCCGGAAGCCTGGAAAGGAATGAGTCCGGCAGAAGCCGGATATAATGCAATTAAGCAGTCGCTTTATTATATGCCGCTGCGCGGGCGTTTTTTATCGAAACGAAAGACCCGGCTTGCCGTCCGGCTTTACAATGTTTATTCCTTTGGTTATCCCCTGGGGATCGACAGCAAGGAAATGCTCTGGCCGGACAATATTTCCGGGGAGAAGTAAATATAGATACAATGAGAGAATTCCGAAGATTCAGGTATGAGAAGATTGCAGTGAGATTAAAAGGAGTGGGGGCCCGGTTCGATGATATTTAAAAGAGACTGTCGCTGAATATGGCTTTACCGATTGCGTACTCTATATCCAGTGTAGGATGCCAGCGGACTTCGTT
>JAGLQA010000027.1 GCA_023137075.1 Candidatus Aminicenantota bacterium | reverse complement strand
CTCCGACTTCGCAAGCCGCTCAGGGGAAACCCGACACGCCTGCCATGCTAATATCTAATTTTAAAACAGTTTATAATGAAAGAAATTTCAACAAGGTGGAGAAAAAACTGTTTTCTATTTCCGCTTTATGGTAAAATGCTCTTTGAAAAAGGAGAAACGTGATGAAACAGGGTGTCGATAGGGTGCTGGTACTTGCTCCCCATACCGATGACGGCGAATTCGGCTGTGGGGGTAGTATAGCTAAATTTATAGAGGAAGGCAAAGAAGTGTACTATGTCGCTTTTTCCACCGCGGAAAAATCCGTGCCCCGGGGATTACCTAAAAATATCTTAGAGGTGGAGGTAAAAGCTGCCACGAAACGGCTGGGGATTCCACCTGCCAACCTGATAATCTATAAATATGAGGTGAGAAAACTGAACTATATCCGCCAGGAAATCCTGGAAGAATTGGTCAAAATGAAAAAAGAGATCGCTCCCGATTTAGTGTTTATTCCCTCTCCCAACGACCTGCACCAGGACCATCAAACCGTAGCGGTGGAAAGCATCCGGGCATTCAAACAAACCAGTATAATGGGATATGAACTGCCCTGGAATAACATTACCTTTCACACCCACGGATTTATTAAATTAAACAAAACCCACGTGGATAAAAAAATTTTTGCTTTAAAATCCTATGAGTCCCAGAGTCATAGGGACTATGCTGCCGAGGATTTTATCCTGAGTTGGGCGAAAACCAGGGGAATCCAGATCGGCTGCCAATATGCCGAAACCTTCGAAGTGATTCGCTGGATCATCGAATAATCCCACATAAGCCGCGATATCCCGGTTCATATCTAATTTCTCCGGTTCAAGGACCGGCAAATAAAACCGTAATAAAATTTCAAACTCTATGCGCCGAATTCTCCATAAACAAAAGGGTTTTGGCCGCCGGAGGCAAAGTTGATGGGGAATTTAAGGCAAAATGCGTTGTTGATTATTCTTTCATGCTGTAGTACTATATATCTTAAAAAACGGGGATATAAATATGAGCAGGGTTTTTTTAAGCTACAGTAGCAAGGATGAACAATTTGTCAGGCGTTTTTATGAAAAATTAAAAGCCGATGGGGTAGATTGCTTTTTTGATAGAAAGTCTATCCCAGTGGGAGGCGAATGGATCGAAGTACTGGAAAGAGAATTGACAGCGTGTGATATTTACGCTGTTTTTCTTACGCCTGAATACTTCAAGTCAAAATGGACAAAACTGGAAAGATCGGTGATTATTAAGGAAATTACATCAGGAGACAAAAATATAATACCTTTTCTTTTAAAGAAATGTGACGTCAATATTTCACCTTTCCTGCAAACCAGGCAAACTCATGATATTACAACGAAAGATAAATATCAAAAGGTGTACCCCGACATCCTGCGCCGGTTGGGGGGCAATCCCGGAGAAAATTTTTGCCCGCCGGACCGTAATATACTACCACCTATATGCAAACTCCCGGAAAAACACCGTATGCCTTATCGTTCCCTGGGAAACGGTTTTGTGGGCCGGGTTCGGGATTTGTGGGATATGGATGAGAGCCTGCG
>JAGLQA010000269.1 GCA_023137075.1 Candidatus Aminicenantota bacterium | reverse complement strand
TCCCCGGCATATTCCCCGGAATTAAAAACCAGGTCGATGCGGTTGTTTTTATAAAACTTGATACCCTTGATTTTTTCAAGTCCTAATTCGTAGGGAATGGATAAATCGACGTCATCTAAGAACTTATGGGGCACCTTTTCAAAAAGCAGGTTTAGAAGATCGTCAATATCGCCGGATTCAAAATAGGAAAAAGCCCGTAATAAGATATCGATCTTTTCGCCGGCGCTATTCTCCAATTTAGCGCTTTTAGGCCAATAATCATAATAGATACTCTTGTGAATTGAAATTTTATTATTCTTCAATTGCGGCGCTCCCCCATGCCAGGGAACCCAGCAGAACTTATCTTTAAATTGAGACTTTAAACGTTTAACACCAAAGTTTACCAAGTCGCCGAATTCGGATTGAATATTTTCCACTACCATTTTATAATCAAGATTATCGTTTTCGCAAAGGGTGGACAGGTCATACTCTTTCAGGTAGTACTTATCCGAAAAATAACGAAGGATGGCATTAATAAAAGTCTGTTTACTTTCCTTCTTTTTTTCCTCGAAATTTTCAACCGGGCAGAAGGTTTCCGACTTGATTTTAACCAATTTTTCCGCGGGTCTAATTTTTTGGAATTCATCAAAAAGGGATTTGAAATGGTCCAGGCTTTCCATCAATTTGTCAAATTCATCCTGCGCCTCTTTGCAGAATTCCAGGTCATCGCCTGGAAGTTCTACTTCCTGTTTTACCGGTTGCATCACAACCCTATCAAACTTTTCAAAAAGACTATGTTGTTTACTATCATCATACATTTTGTACCTCCATAATACTATAGCAATTTTGATGCCAATGTGTCTAAAGTGACACGCAAAAAAAGGTATATATATAGGGAATATAGAGACATGTAGCGATACCATAAATACTTAAAATCAGAAAAATAACAAAAATTGGCACTTTTTTTGACAATATTTTGCACCCTGAAACCCTTTGATGATGCGGATTTCAGGGTAATTATTTTTGATATTTTTTAAAGGATTGTCGGAAAAACACACTTTTTCTTATTCCTGATCGGAAACCGAACTTCCGGGCTCACCACGTGGACAGGGGGTGAGGTCTGCGGGCGTCACTTGCTTTTTGCTTAATAGGAAAGTCGAGAACGGATCGATTTTGTCATTGAAAATAAAGGAAGGTAAAAAAAATAGTGTTGGCACGGATGAATAGAGAATTATTGAGTTCAATTAAAAAGAATTGGAATGCGCGATAGTTCTAATAAAACACGGGTGCGTTAGTTAGCGAGGGTATCCACTCCTTATGTTAAAAAATAAAAGGGATTCCGGGAGTAATAGAAAATATTATAAGGGAGAGATTTTTTAGGTCTATAGTAATCGTTCCGCGTATTTTATAAGGCTTATTTTATGTTTTTTTTGACCTTTATATGTTTCGGAATAGCTTTGATAAGTACACAGCCATTCCGATAAAACGACTGCCTCATAAAAATTCATCTTCCCTATTTTTTCGACAATAAGTCGAGCCATTTCTTTATCTTCCGGGGTCAATGAAGTGTGGACCTTCATCATCTCCTTAAATTTTTGAATAAAGATTTCTTTTGAGAGTTCAAATCTATCAATCGAAGAATTCAAAATTTTCATTAACAATTCGATTTCTTCGAATGTAAGTACACCCTTTAAGGAATTTAATGCTTCTTCCCGTAATACCGGGTAAATTTCCGCTGCTCGCTCTGCTCCATAATTTCTAGTCCTAAAGAGATTTTCATAGTATTCATATATAATTGGCGATTTGAAAAATTTAACCGTTATGTTGATTTTCTCATGATATATCATGTTTACCTCCGATTTATTATAGCAAGAATGATACCATCAAAATGGAAAAATTGAAACATTGAGAAATGCTATTATACCAACCGTATTCGGCTGTCTTTGAATTTCTTCTGTTATATGAATGACAAAAATTTGAAATATTCGTGACAAAATTTGTTACCCGGAAAATGTATCGCTTATGATATGCCGGTTCAATGAAGCCCACAAATCCGGGTGAGTGGCTTCGCCGGGGAAAATTCTTATTTGCCCAAAATAGAGAGTGCCGGGTGGTGCGTGTTGCAAAAAGGTATTTTTTCCCCGAATAAGGATTCCTTTATTTTCATGATGGTTTGGCCGCCTCGACTAATTCATCGATGATCTCGCTTTCAGGATCGATTTCTATGTTCTGGATACCGTCGCCTAAACCGGTGTCGAAATCAAAATAGTTTGCTATGATATTTTCTTTCCATTCTTCCAAAGCGGCGATAACGCCCCCTGCTAAATCACCCGCGGCGGCAGCCTCGCTTAACACATATTCCATATCGTAAGACAAGAACTCATCGCTACTCTTTGCCTTGTCTCTAATAAAAGAGTCGATCACCTTTTTATCCACCCCGATCAGCAGGTCAGGTCCCTTATCACCCAGCACTTTACAAAACCGTGGCCAATACTACCGGTAACTTCTTCTTTTGGGGTAACCTGATAAGATCAAAGATTTTCCATTCCCGGCCAAGGGTCTTCTTGAAAAAGAATTTGACTCCAAAGAAAATCACCCTGATTGTATCGGCAGCTAATGATGTTTCCTTTATTAAACACATAAAGAAACTCCGGGCTTCTTCTTCATTTATTTTATCCGGGGAACGCTTATAATAGCAGGCAATTTTCTTTACCCCCTTAATGTAACGATCCTGGGTGTTCTCGGAAAGACTTCGCAATTGCATATCCTCAATCATGCGTTGCCGTAGAGGACTTACCCGCTGACTTCGCTTTTGGATAGAATTTTTGTTATAATTCCGGATAGTAAATGTCATGATGACCTCCTTTTTGTTTTTAGTTTCTTAAAGACTTATTTTACAAAAAGGAGGTCTTTTTTTTAGGGATGTGAATTACAAGCTTTAAATCAGCCGAAGGCTGTTACCGCGAAGCGGTTTCGTCCAATTGAACTATTTTATCTTAAAGTACGCATATAGAAAAAATTATTGCAGCGTATGTAATGGTTAAGGAGGTTTATAATGAAAAAATTGGCTTCAATAATGTTGACTGGAGTTACCATTTATGTTTTAGCAATGTACCCGTTAATGGGTTCAAACTCAGATTCTTCAAAAAGTGTCATCGTAGATGGCAAATCCAATTGTTTGTTACTTGATAATGCCGTAAAAATGGAGGGAGGACCGGGTCATAGTCTCTTTTTTGCTTTTCATGGTGTCCTACCTACAATAGGCATGAACATGCCCATTGACGGTGCTTATTCGTATTCACTTTCACAACGGAAGTGAGCAATACTTTATATTGAATCCATCCGGATTATCTAACCTGATTACAGGACATCGAGGTAATTTGACGGTACCTATGGGAGGAGGAACAGCATATGTATTTTGCGTTGACGAATATATCGAGGATAATATCGGT
>JAGLQA010000268.1 GCA_023137075.1 Candidatus Aminicenantota bacterium | reverse complement strand
TGCCAATTGACATCACAGGAGAAACAAGAAATTTTTCTTAGCGCCGGCATCGTGGATAAAACCTTTCAACAAAAAAAGGAATTAAAACGAAAAAAAATGGAAATCCGCGGCGGTAAGATAAATATAATCTCCGGTGCTATGATTTTGGACGTCTACAAAGGCCGGATTTACGTGGCTGGTGACGATTTATCGGTAGATGTATTCGCAGAGGATGGAAGTTTCCGGAAAAAGATCAAACATCCCCACGATCCCGTTAAATTCACCTCGGAAATGAAAGAAAAATTTGACGAGACTTTGAAATACATGTTCAAAGCCATGTATGAACAAATTAAACCCATAATTTACTACCCGGACTATTTGCCGGTGATTTATAATTTACAGTTTTCGGGTCCCCATCTCTATGTGTTCACCTGGAAAAGCCGGGGAGACAACCGGGAGTTGTTTGTCTTCAAATTGGATGGCACATTCGTGGAGAAAACCGCCGTCCCCTTAAAAATGGTCCAATTCATTCTCCCTTATCCCTTTGACATATCCGGAAAGGCCCTCTACCAATTGGTGGATAACGAAGACACCGAAGAATGGGAACTGCACCGAACCATCATCCATTAAAAACTTGACAAATAAAAAATGTTTGGTAAAATTTCATTTTCAACAAAATTTCCAAAAAATTCTATAAGTGGAGATGAACATGATAAATGTTGAACATCTTACTAAGTATTACGGTGACCTGTGCGCGGTTGACGATGTTAGTTTCGAGATCAACAAAGGTGAGATACTTGGCCTATTGGGGCCGAATGGAGCCGGTAAAACTACCATATACAGGATACTGACCGGTTACCTGACCCCGACGTCAGGCACAATTAAGGTGAAAGATTATAATATCATCGATCACTTTCTCGAAATTAAAGGTCTTATCGGCTATCTACCGGAAAACGCGCCCATCTATCACGACATGTTGGTTTTTGACTATCTGAATTTCGTGGCCGATATCCGGGGCGTTGCGAAAGATAAAAAACTGACCCACATTAAGGAGTTGGCCGACCTTTGCAACTTAAACGAGGTCATGCATAAAACGGTGGAGGAGCTTTCGAAAGGTTACCGCCAACGGGTCGGAATCGCCCATGCCCTGATGGGGGACCCGGAAATCCTGGTCTTAGATGAGCCGACATCGGGATTGGATCCCAACCAGATCGCGGAAACCCGGGATATAATCAAACGCATCGGGAAACAAAAAACAATCGTTTTTTCCACCCATATCCTGAGTGAGGCCGAAGCCACCTGTGACCGTATGGTCATTATTAATCAAGGGAAAATAGTAGCAAACGATAAGCTGAGTGATTTAAAAAAATCCTTAAAAGAGGATTCTTTTGAAAATATTTTCAGAACTTTAACCAGGGAGAATTAAAAATGGAACAGATCAAACATATATTTAAAAAAGAGTTTAAGACTTACTTTATTTCTCCCATCGCCTATATCGTGATATCCATCTTCCTGTTAATCATCGGCTGGCTGTTCTTCTCCACTTTCTTTTTGAACCGCCAGGCCAATATGTCCCGTTTCTTCTCCATGCTGCCAATCACCTTCTCTTTTGTGATCCCGGCTATAACCATGCGCCTGTTCTCCGAGGAAATCAACGTGGGCACCTATGAAATCCTGCTCACCCTGCCCGTAACCTTCAGGGATATCATTGTCGGAAAATTTCTAGCTTCGGTCGCATTTGTGGGAATTATGCTTGCGCCGACTTTAGTTTACGCGATTTCAATTACCTTCATAGGCAACTTAGACTGGGGCCCGGTCATTGGTGGTTACCTTGGGGCGCTGCTCTTAGGCGCCGGTTATTGTGCCATCGGGTTATTGACCTCTTCCATAACAAGAAACCAGGTGGTTGCCTTTATCATCGGTATGACTGTCTGTTTTTTCCTCACCCTGCTGACCGATTTTATGCTCTATTTCCTGCCCGATACCTTTGTCGAATTCTTCCAGCATCTGAGTGCCAATTACCATTTTCGGAACATAGCAAAGGGGGTCGTCGATTCCCGGGATATCCTCTATTTTGCTTCTCTTTCTTTCATCGCGCTTTATGTGGCGAATTTAGTCATGCAGGAAAAAAAATAAGGAGGCGTTAACATGGATAAAAAGAAAGATATGAGTAAATATTATAAATTCGGTTTATACCTGGTTGTCATTATACTGATAAATATTGTGGGTATGACGCTGTTTTTCAGGGTGGATTTAACGTCCAATAATCTTTATTCGCTGTCTAAGGCGAGTAAAAATGTCGTGTCAACCCTGAAAGAGCCCTTAACTATAAATGTCTTTTTCACGAAGAACCTTCCGGCCCCCTATAACAATGTCGAACGGTATCTCCGTGACCTGTTGGAGGAGTATGAAATTTATGCCAACAAATATTTGAGTTACCGCTTCTACGATGTCAGCGCCCAGGAAGGCGACCTGAGCGAGAAAGCTGAAAAAAACAGGAAGTTAGCCCAGAATTACGGCATCTATCCGGTGAATGTGCAGCGGATCGCCCGGGACGAAACCCAGATCCAGAGAGCCTATATGGGTATGGCCCTTATCCATGGAGATGTCATCGAAAAACTTCCGGATATAACATCCACAGAGGGCCTGGAGTATAGAATCACCAATGCGATCGAACGGATGAACAATAAGATATCCGTTTATCTGAATTTACCGGAAAAGATAAAGGTAAAGCTGGTGCAATCGTCATCCATCGATATTATTGCGCGGTTAATCAATTTGCAGGGATTGGCCAACCTGAAAAGCCAGGTCCGGAGTATTGTTGAAAAGCTGAAAGGCAAAACCTACGGCCAATTGGAATTCCTGTTCGTGGATCCTGATAAAGACCCGGCAGCCGGGGCAAACCTGGGAAAATACCGGAGATTCGCTATCCAGTGGCAAAAAGGACAGACACCGCAAGGGGAAGTCATCGAAGCCGGCAAGGGAATCCTGGCCCTCGGCATGGAGTATGGGGATAAATCCTTAGAGAGGCCCTTGTTAAACAGGAGCATGAAGCTCACCGAGAGGGGATTCGAAGAACAGTACTCGCTGCCCACAAATGAAGAACTCGAAGCCTTTGTACGTGAAAATATCGACAACATGATCGATATTAACGAAGACTTAGGTTACCTTTCCTCCCATGACACCCGCACCCTTGCCCCGAAACTTCCGCCCCAGTTAGAGAGGATGCAGCAGCCGAGGCCCGGTGATTTAAAAAAATTAAACAACCTCTTAAGCAAAGAGTACACCGTAAAACCGGTCGATATAACAAAAGAGGAAATTCCCGAAAGCATCGACACGTTGATTATTGCCGGTCCCAAAACAAATTTCTCCGATTGGGAACTGCTCCGGATCGACCAGTTCTTGATGAAAGGAAAATCATTAGCCCTATTTATCGATTCCTTTAATGAAATCCAACCCAAGCAGCAGTCTTTCAATTACCAGCAGCCCGTTTACCTGCCCTTGAATACGGGGCTGGAAAAACTCCTGGATCATTACGGCGTCAGGGTAAAAAAGTCGTACTTGATGGATGAAAGCTGTTTTATCAGGAAGAGCCGGGAAGGCGAAATGAAGTTTTATTTCGCGCCCATTGTTAAGAACGAATATATCAACCACAAACCCGGTTTCATGAAAAACATAACCGAGTTAATCACCATCAAGGTTTCCCCCTTAGAGATCATCGAAGATAAGATAAAGGAAAACGATATAAAAGCCGTGAAGCTCCTGGCATCTACCGAAGACGCCTGGGAAATGAAAGGACGAATCAACCTGTTCCCCCCGATGATTCAGCCTCCCACCAATGAAGAGGAAAAAAGCAGTATGCCGATCGCGTATGTCTTAGAGGGTGAATTCCCCAGCTACTTTGCCGACAAAGAGATTCCCGAGAAACCGGCAGAGGAAGAGAAAAAAGATGAAGAAGAGGGCGAAGATGCTGAAAAAGATGCCGAAAAGAAGGAAGAGAAAAGCCCGGTTATCAAGGAATCTAAATTAACGAGTGAAAAACAGATACTCAGAAAAGGCAGACCGGGAAAAATCTTTATAATCGGCTCTTCCGAAATTTTAATGGATAATGTCCTCGATGAGGAAGGGAACGGGCCGAACTCGATATTCCTGTTGAACATGTTTGATTACTTAAATAACCAGGAAGATATTGCCGTGATGAGAGGGAAAAAGCAGCGGTTTAATCCCATTAAAGACACGAAGCCCTTCACCCGTTTTTTCATAAAAGCGCTCAATATCGGCGGCATGACCGCCGCCATTATCCTGTTAGGCGTTTTCATCTTTATCGGCCGCAAGACCAGGCGAAAAGCGATCCGGCAGATGTTTGAAAAATCAAATGAATAACGAACAGGGAGGAATACGATGAATAACAAAAAACTAAAGAAAGAATACATTATTTTAGGTGTCGTTATTATAGCTCTCCTTTTTTACCTGATCCTGAAAAAAAGCGATAAAGTTAACTATGAAATACCAGGTATAAAACCGCTGGTTAAGGAAGATATCGGGAAAGTCGAAATCCGGTGGAAAGGTAAAACCATCGTCTTGAACAAGAAAGAAAAAAAATGGGCTGTCGGTGAAAAAAAATACCCGGCTGATGAGAGCAAAATAAATAATATTATCGATACCATTGCCGGATTATCACTTTCGGAAATGGTCTCAGAATCCCAAAATTACCGGCCCTACGAATTAGATGAAAAAAACAAAATAGCGGTAAAAGCCTATAAAGATGACGATATCCTGCGAGAATTTGAAATCGGTAAACAAGCCTCCACTTATGGTCATACCTTTGTAAAGATAGCAGGCGATGATAAGGTCTATCATGCCGAGAAATCCTTCCGCGGCTATTTTGACCGGGAAATCGATGATTTAAGGGACAAAACCGTGCTTACCTTCGACAAGAACGAGATATCCGAGATCCAGGTTATTTCCGAAGGCCGGGAATATCAATTTTCTAAAAAAGTAACCGTAAAAGAGCCCAAGCCTCCCGAAGACAAAGATAAAAGTAAAGAAAAAATCCCGCCGGCGGAACCCGAAGAAAAAATTCAGTGGTTAACGGCGGATGGTAAAGAAGGAGAAAAAACAAAGCTCGATTCTTTTATAAATCAGCTCTCCGATTTACGGTGTGATAAATACCTGGAAGATAAAGAGCTTAAAGATTTTGAGGATAAGAACCCGGTCTTAAAACTAACCCTGAAAGGTAGTAAGAACTACACCCTCTCCCTATTCGAAAAATTAGGAGAAGGCGATGAAGATAAAGATAAATTCCCGGCCCTGTCTTCGGAAAATGCATACCCCTTCTTATTGTCGGGTCACAAAGGAGACAATTTTATCAGGGACGCCAAAGAACTGCTGAAGGAAGAAGAAAAAAAAGAAAATGAGGATAAAAAAGAGAAATGAGGATGAACCTTTCTTTGGTGCAAAAGCAAATTTTTTCATATTATACTTGACATTTAGACACAAATCTGATAAAAATATAATTTAGGAGGTCCTATGAGTTTTGAAGTTGGCGGTTCCGGAGAAACAAAATCTGAACCTAATGTAGTCCCCCTGTGTGACATTTTGCTTGTCCTGTTAATCATTTTTATGGTTATATCACCTGTTGCCCAACGAGGCATTGATATTCAATTACCGGAAACACAGCCCCCAGGTGGTGGTCCGATCGCAGGCACCATCGTACTAACAATTGAGAAAAGCCAAAGAATTCTACTTAACCAGTCACCCATCGAGAAAGATTTGCTCGAGAACCGGTTGAAAGAAACTTACCAGGTAAGACCGGATAAAACTATCTTTATTCGTGCCGACAGATCCCTCACTTACAATTTTGTCTTAAGTATCATCGATATTGTCAAAGGCGCCGGTGTTGAAACCCTCGGTGTCATGACAACAACTTATGAGACTGAAGATTCTCTAACTGATGGAATAGAACAATAAAAAAATCCACAAAATCGGAAATTGAATTTATCTCTCATATATTGTAGTCGTCATCCGGTATGATGAGTTGATTTTAATGATAGCGGTAAGTGAGTGGGGAGTTGATCTCACAGCAGGCTAAGCTTTTACGCAAGATATTTTAAATTAATTTTTGTTCCCGGGAAAAAAAGGATAAAATATACGCCCAGGAGGTAGATAATCGATGAAACTAAGTGAAGATAAACAATTGAAAGAAATAACCGGAGAATATACAAAGGGGATGAAGGTGTTTGCGAAAAGGGAATATGCGGAGGCCCTGAAATTATTTGACGCTTCAATCGAAAAATATAAAGATACGGAGTTTTTCAGTGTTTCCGGAATTCGGACGCGCGTAAAAGTATATCGAAATATTTGCCATTCCCAATTGAACCCGGTCGAAATAAAACTTGAGACCGACGAGGATTATTTAAACGAGGGTGTTTTCAACCTGAATGCCGGTAATTATGATCGGGCACTCGAACTTTTAAACGAATTAGAGAACAGGAAATACGAAGATCTTTATCTCGACTACCTGCTTTCGATTGTCTATTTAAAAAAAGATGATAGTGAAACATGTTTGAAACATCTGAAAAAATGTATCAAAAAAGACAATTTTTTTAAAATAATCGCTTACAATGAACCGGATTTCGCAAAAATGTTTGATCTGGACGAATTCAGATCTATTGTTGAATAAATAATACCTCCAATCGTTTATTGACCGGCGGCGGCAAAACCGGGCAGCGGCCGGCTGCTGTTTTGGCGGGGAATTTAGGCAAGGGCTATTGACTTTTTCTCTTATTTATTTTATCATATAGCCAGATCATAAAATGAGCTAAAAGATAAAAGGAGCTAAAATGATACGGAAGCTAATTAAGCCGGATTTAAATGAAATAAAAAAGTATCAAAAGAGAGATTCAAAAAAGAAGCCGCCGCCGCCATATAAAACTCATGCGGAAAATTATTACTATATAAAACAGATGAATAACCGCACACCCATGGTGGTGGAATTGGCAAGCGGAGAGGTTATTAAGGGAAAAATCGAATGGTATGATTCAAAATGTATAAAAATAAAAAAACCGGATGAAGATAACCTGATCATTTTCAAACAAGTCATAAAATATATGCATAAAGACCCGGATTTTATCGAAGTAAAAGAAGAGAAAACGGAAGAGAAAACGGAAGCGAAAACTGAAGAAGCTGCCCAAGAATAGAAAAAAAATCCTTGCCGTTACCCTTGGAGACCCGGGGGGGATCGGCCCTGAGGTAATATTTAAAAGTTTACAGTCACGTTTACCGAAATGTGCGGTAATAATTATTGGTACTTCTCAATACTACCCGGACAGTAGTATTCCCAAAATCCGGCATATCGGCGAAATTCAAAAGCGGGGCGTCTATTTCTATCATATAGATCCCAAAATCCTTAAAGAGCCGTCTTTTCAATATGTTAAGACAGGTGTCGAATTTGCACTAACAAAAAAAATTGATGCCCTGGTAACGGCCCCGGTTTCGAAAGAGAAGTGGTTAAAAGCGGGCATCAAATATAAAGGTCATACCGAATACCTGGCAAAAACTGCCGGCAGCCGGGACCACTCCATGTTCTTCTGGTCGGAAAACCTGAAAGTTTCACTATTTACCATTCACATCCCCTTGAAAAAAGTATTCGGCGCCATTAAAAAGAGAGAAATTAAACGGTTTATTCGATCCCTGGACCGGGAATTGCAAAAATGGTTTAACCAAAAATTTACCTTCCTGATCAGCGGTTTAAATCCTCATGCCGGGGAAGAGGGTTTCCTTGGGCAAGAGGAGATAGAGGAGATTATCCCGGCCCTGAAAAGCCTGGAAGCGGAAGGTGAAAGGCAAAGCGAAAATAGGATCCATATCGAGGGCCCTTTTCCCCCGGACGTTGTATTTTTGAAGGCGATGGGAAAGAAAAACACCGTGGTAGTATCATGGTATCATGACCAGGGATTGATTCCCTTTAAACTTTTGAATATCCATTCGGGTGTAAACCTCACTTTAGGTTTGCCTTATATCAGGACCTCACCGGTTCACGGCACAGCCTACGACATAGCTGGAAAGAATATCGCTAATCCATCCAGTATGACAGCCGCCATCAAGCTGGCGGAAGAATTGGCCTGACTGCCCGATACTCTCTCGCCTGCAAGGCAATTTATTTTTCCCGATAGGAGAGGCGATCCCGCCTTTTTATCTCGATGGCTTTCAGATACTTCATGGCGGTAGCCCAGGAAGAGACCAGGGCGATTACGAAGCCGGGAAAACCGTCTAACAGGCCCGCTTTCCAGATATAGAACCGTAAGAAGGTTACCGGCGGCAGTAAGAGGGACCTCAAGTAGAGTAATTTTTTTCCATTCTTGACAATATCTTCGGCCTGCATCCCGGAATAGCGGTTTAACCGCCGGACATGGTCGTTCATATCCCGGTAGGTAAAGTGCAGGATATCTCCGTCCAGGCGACAGGTTTTTCCCTCAAGAACCAACCGTTCATGAATTCTCCCCTGCCACCTGCTTTTTTTCTTTTTAAATAAACGCAATTTGCGATCGGGGTACCAGCCGGAGTGTTTAATCCACCGGCCTAAGTAAGCGGTTTTCCTGTTAACCAGGAATCCATCGGTATCAATGTCTCCTCTTTTTTTTAATTTCAGGATTTCATCTTTTAAAGGATCCGAAACTCTCTCATCGGCATCTAAATTTAACACCCATTCATGTTCGGCCTTTTGCAGAGCAAAATTCTTTTGCGAGCCGTAATCGATGAACTCATTTTCAAAAATTTTTGCCCCGTATTTTTTTGCGATTTCCACCGTTTTGTCGGAAGAATAGGAATCTACCACGACGATCTCATCCGCGACTTCAAGACAGCTTTTTAACGCGTCTTCGATTCGATCTTCTTCGTTGAGTGCTATAATGACCGCTGATATTTTCATTTACTAAAAATACCTTAACCGGCGAGGATTGTCAATACCGTCCGGTGCATCACACCGGCCCCTGGGTTTTGTGTTTCGTAGATAATATGGTACAATCTCAAACCTAAAATAGCAAATTCGGAGGAAGAATGCTGAACGACAAAGACATTACATTTATCTCTCAAAAATGCCAGACCAGGTTTGACCAGGCCGGGAATGTTGTGGCAATGCTGTTGGAAGGGATGACCGTCCCCTTTATCTCCAGGTACAGGAAAGAAAAAACCGGCAACTTAGACGAAGAAAAAGTCAACTTAGTGAACGAACAGTTCGAGTACGTAAGAGAGTTGAACGAACGAAAAGAAACCGTACTGAAAACCATCGGCCAGCAGGGAAAATTAGATGACGAATTAAAAAAGAAGATCGAAGCCACCTATTCTAAAACCGAACTCGAAGATATTTACCTGCCCTTCAAACCCAAACGGCGCACGAAAGCAACCGTGGCAAAAGAAAAAGGCCTGGAACCCCTGGCCCGGTCCCTGGCGGACGAGAATTTTACCGGCTCTGTGGAAGAACTGGCCGAAACCTTTGTTTCTGAAGAAAAAGGAGTCACCTCCGCGGCAGAAGCCATCGAAGGCGCAGGCCATATCATCGCCGAACAATTCTCAGAGAACGCGGAATTGAGAAAAAAGGTAAGAAAGGATATGTTTGAAAAAGGCGTACTATTCGTGTCCGTAACCAAAGATTTTCAGGACAGCCGCACAAAATATGAGCAGTATTACGATTATAGCGAACCGGTAAAATCCCTGCCCTCCCACCGCATCCTGGCGATCCGCCGCGGCGAGACCGAAAAAGTATTGAAAAACAGGATCGAGATCGACAGGGAAGAACTGCAGGAAAGGATCAAATCCCTGCTATTTACCGATTCCCATCCCAATGTCGAATACTTAAATAGATTTCTCGAAGATGCCATGAAACGGCTGGCGCTGCCTTCCATCGAACTGGATATCCGGGCGGAGTTGAAGAAACAGGCCGATTTGGAAGCAACCGGGGTGTTTGCCGCCAACTTAGAGAAGTTGCTGCTCTCCTCTCCCGCCGGCAGCCGCAGGGTATTGGGTGTGGACCCGGGTTACCGAACCGGCTGCAAGTTGGTGGTCTTAGATGAAACCGGTAAACTCTTAGAGAACGCCGTCATCTTTCCCACCAAACCCCTGGAAAAAACCGAAGAAGCGGAAAAGATAGTGAAGAGTTTTTTAGAGAAATATAAAATTGAGGCGGTTGCTATCGGCAACGGCACGGCCTCCAGGGAAACCCTAACATTCTTTAAAAAGATCGTACCCGAAGATCTTATCTTAATGGTAGTCAGCGAGGCCGGCGCCTCGATCTATTCCGCGTCGGAAGCAGGCAGGGAAGAGTTCCCGGACCAGGATGTCACGGTTAGGGGCGCCGTTTCCATCGGCCGGCGCTTTCAGGACCCCCTGTCGGAGCTGGTGAAAATCGAACCCAAATCCATCGGTGTGGGCCAGTACCAGCACGATGTTAACCAGGGCTTGTTAAAGCAGAAGCTCGATACGGTGGTTGCCCTGGTGGTGAACCGGGTGGGAGTGGAACTCAGCACCGCATCCTACCATCTGCTCAAATATGTCTCCGGTATCGGGGAGACCCTGGCAAAAAACATCGTGCGGCATCGTTATGAGCACGGTATATTTAAGAGGCGAGAGGATTTACAAAACGTCAGGATGTTCGGCGCTAAAGCCTTCCAGCAGAGCGCCGGTTTTCTCCGCCTGCTCAGCAGCGAGAACCCGCTCGATGCCACCGGTATTCACCCGGAATCCTATTTTATAGTGAATAACATCTGTCAAAAAACCGGCAAAAAAATAGCAGAACTGCTGCGCAGCAAAGAAATCATTTCAACATTAAAGCCCGGGGACTACGTGACCGGTGACTTCGGCATCCCCACCATACGGGACATTCTGAAAGAATTGGAAACACCGGGTAGAGATCCGCGTCAAGATTTTGAGGTATTTGAATTTGAAGAAGGAGTCGATAGTATCGACGATTTAGAAGAGGGCATGGTATTAAAAGGTGTGGTGACCAATGTCACCCGTTTCGGAGCCTTTGTCGACATCGGGGTTCACCAGGACGGCCTGGTGCATATATCGGAACTTTCCAATCAATTTGTAACAAATCCGGAGGGGGTCATATCCGTAGAGGATAAGGTAAAAGTAAAAGTCATCAAGATCGACCCGGAGTTAAAGCGAATTCAATTGAGCATCAAAGCCCTGCAAGAACCTCCTAAAAAACAACGCCCGAAATCCAGAAGAAGGCAACCTCACCGCCCCCAATCCCCGAAAGAAGATCCCTTAGAAAGCTTGAAACGAAAGTGGGGAGCAAAATAAGATAGCGACGGTCATCGATATGTATATCCGGAGAAATTGAATAAATGCGGCTTAGGTGACTTAGGTGATTATCTCCACCCCGGAAGCCTGGGGACCCCTGCTGCCTTCCGTAATTTCAAATGTAACTTCCTGGCCTTCTTTTAAATCTTTGAAACCTTCACTAGCTATACTCGTGTAATGCACAAATACATCTTCACCTTCATCGGTTGTAATAAAACCGAAACCTTTTTTGGTATCAAACCATTTGACTTTACCTTTTAACATTTACTTTTCCTTAAAATTTAATTTCCGAATGATATGTATCATACAACAACAATGAAAGTCAAGCTTTTTGCCGGTTGTTGATTTTTCCTGTCAATATGGTGTAGAATAATGCACGCCAACAATTGCGGAGGAAACATGAATAAAATTATCGCCCAGGTAACGATAGTTCCCCTGGGAACCGGATCCACGTCCTTGAGTTTTTATGTTGCGGAAGTTGAAAAAGTATTAATGAAATACCGGGATATAAAAACCCAACTAACACCCATGGCAAGCATATTGGAAGGCGACATCGACGAGGTTTTAAAAGCCATCCGGGAGATGCATGAGGTGCCTTTCTTAAAGGGAGCGAAACGGGTTTCCACCCGGATCAGCATCGATGACAGGCGGGATAAGGAAGCAACCATGGAAGGAAAAGTCAAATCGGTAAAATCAAAGATGAAGTGAACCTGCCCCTACTTTTTCTTGGGGCAGGGTAGAATATCCGTATCCTGTTCCGAGGGGCAGGGTTGTATTTCACTTGTGCCGGGACAGGAGGGTCTTCCGTCGGGACAGGGCAGACCGGAATAACCGATTACCCTTCCTTGTTGGTAATGCATGTTCGGAATCATACAAATATTGGCATTACATTTTTTCTCGAACATGACGATAATATCGGAACCGCCGAAGGTGAAGTAACCGAATAGATCTCCTTTTTGAAGATAATCCCCGACTTCCACAGAGATATTGCAGGAAGAGACTTGCGCCATGCCGATGGGTAATACAGCCACTAAACCGATAGGAGAATCGAGGATGACCAGTCCCCGGGCCTGGGAGAATTGGTAGCCCGTATCATCTAAGGCATGCAGGGAACCATCCGGGAGTCTTATTGTTGCCAGGTAGACTCGCCCCGTTATTTGTCTTGCTTCCAGCACTTTACCGCTTACTGGAACATGGTAGCGGTGATAGTCGTTCACATTCAGGAAGGCGTGAAAGAATTTTCCACCCTTGAAGCGATCGGCGTAACAACTGCCGTCCAGGAGTTTAATGATGGAATAGGGACTATCATTTTTACCTGGTACGATTATTGTAGAGTCTTCGGTGATTTCCCAACAGCCCACGAAAGCGGTGTCGGCCGGGGCCACAATGACCCTGTCGTCACCTAGACAGTGGATGGGTCTCTTGCCGGGCCTGAGCTCCCGGGCAAAAAATTGGTTAAAGGTTTGCCAGCCGCTGGGACCTTCGATATAGTCGTTCATGTGAAAGTCCGGATCGTCGAGAAAGGTTTTTATTCCGGAGACGGATGCCGGGGTGTCGAGAAAGCTGCCCCAGGAGTTGGCGAATTCGATGGTCCATTGCACGAACAGGTCATCTGTTTGCAGCAGGCCGTCATCGGGATGGTCGATGAGGTAGTAGAATGTCACGAGATTATAATACAAATTCCTGTCGGTAGGGATCAAGGTGACCAGGTAATCTAAGTATTTGTAATACTCTTCAAGAGTGGGGGCCTCCAGCCGGTTGGCCTTTTTGAGCGATACTAAGAGGGCCTTCTTCATGTCCGGCCTGGTTTTTAAAATCGTGATCAATTTTTGAACGATGGGTTGATGTTTGCCGGTCGCGCATTTTTTTACGACTACCGGGTGTTTGCTCTTATCGATTTTTTTATCTCCGGCTGTAAGACCGAGAGTTAGGCCAAACACACAAACCAAAATAATAAGACATTTCTTCATGTTTCCTCCTTTATTATTTTAAATTAATGTCAATTGGCAAATGGTTTTTCTTTGAGCTTATATCCTGAAGTTTACGCCTTTCTCTATTATACTGAATTCTGCCGGCAGGGTGATTCCCAATTCGCCGTCGTACTCGATATCGACCTCTTCATCGGAAAAGATCTTCACATTCTTTGCCCTTCTCATGGTGACTTTCGAGTGTTTTAATATCTTCCCGTTGTAGAGGAGTATGGAGTTTCGGATAATTTCGAATCGTTTCATATCTTCGATTAAGACAACATCAAAACAGCCGTCATCGGGTTCGGCTTCAGGCGCGATGATCATACCGCCGCCGAACATGCGCCCATTGGCTACGGCCCCGGCTAAAAAGTTACCTTCTATCTCTTCGGAATCGTCGATCAGGATTTTGACCTTGCTGCTTTTATAGGATTTTATAGTAGACAGGAGTCCTTTATAATAAAAGAGGGCGGTCCGTTTTTCGGCCGGTATGGCCGATACCTTTTTTACCACCTCGGCGCCGAGACCGAAATCGGCGATGTTTATGAAATACCTGCCGCAATTCTTCCGGTTCGCGTTTTTAAAAGAGATTTTGCCCACATCGATTTTCCTGGTTTGCGAGTTTTTAATAAGCTCTACCGATTTTTTAAAATCCCGAGGGATTTTTAAAAACCGGATGAAATCGGAACCGGTGCCGGAGGGCACAATGCCTAATGAGGCGTCTTCGTTTACGGCCCGGTTTGAATCATCAAGAAAATAGCCGTTTGTGATCTCGTTCAGGGTGCCGTCGCCCCCTACCCCGATAATCAGGTCGAATCCATCTTTTAAAAACTCCCGTGCCATTTCGGTTGCCTGCCGGGGTTTTTCCGTGAATATATACTTGAATTCTTTGAAGTAATGCTGGATGATCTCTTTTAAGGCTTGCCATCTAAGGCCGGTCTTACCGCGGGCAGACAATGGGTTTACGATAACATGTACTTTATTCATCTTGCTCCTTAAGGGAAAAACTTTTTGAGATAATGCCTCCGAGCGCTCCCGAGATTATGGAAATAAACATCATCAGGGCAAAGAGCAGCAAAAAGAACGCCTTAAGATTGCTGCCCTGCAGCAGGGTGGCCACCTCTTCTTCGATGTCCGGGAAAAATGTGCGCAGCAGGGAGGCGGCTTTCGCGAATTTTTCGGGAGAGATGCGGGACAGCGCCGTGTATACGAACGCCCCGAAAATCGTGCAGCCCCAAACCCCGCTTAAAGCGCCGGTTAACAGGGCTTCCGTGGTTTTGAGTGTTTTGCTCCGGTTCTCCCGCATGAGCAGGTATACGGATAAGCCGCCGCCTACGGCCATCCACATCATGAAAAAGAGGTTTAATAGGTTCAGGATGGGAATAATCGACAGGATACCGGCGGCGGTTCCGCCGATCAGGATACTCTTCCACATAGAACGCGATTCGCTGCCATTCATTCTATGACGGTTACGACTCCATCGAATTTGGCGGGAAGCATATCCGTGATGATGACGCGTCCCTCTTTGGTTATGATTTTAAATATCTTCGTACTCCGCCTTGAACCGAAGACGCCGGTGTAGTGCAGTCCCATATACTTCATCACCCGTTTGATGTATGTTTTGGTCTCCTTGTAAGGAGGAATCCCTTTGTGTTTTTTTACCGCCTCTTCTCCCGCATTATAGGCTGCCAGGGTCAGGGGTAAATCGGAGTTGTACCTGGTATACAGATATTTGAGATGTTTCACACCGGCTTCTAAGTTCTGGTCCGGATCGAACCGGTTCTTTACGCCGTAATCTTTTGCCGTTGCTTTCATCAACTGCATAATCCCAACAGCTCCTTTCTTAGAAACCGCAGCGGGATCAAAGTTCGATTCCGCTTTCGCAACGGCGATTATAAGTTTCTCCTGTAATTTGTATTTTTGGGCGAGTGTTTTGATTTTTACTAAGTAGCGCTGGGGGATGGATTCGCTAAGGGCTGCCGGGCCCTTTTTTACTTTTTTCGGTTTTTTAAACAAAGTATTGGGGGAGGGCGTGTTAGTGATAATCTTGTTCCCGTTTTTGTCGTATTTTACGATGATTTCCGGGAACAAATCGTTCCCCGGGGAAAAAAGCAAAAATATCGATAGGAGGCATAATATTTTCACCATTCTTCTCATCGTTACTATCATAATTTTATCCCGGTAACAATTTTTCTAATATAATTATAACATTTTTTTTAAAATTTTCAACATTTTTTATGATTTCACCACCGGCCTGGGCAAAATCGGGCCGTCCGCCGCCGTTTCCATTCACCGTTTTCGCTATCTCCTTTACGATGACACCGGCATTCAATTGTCCGGTAAAGTCCCGGTAGACCGATACGATGAATGCCGATTTCCCGTTGATATTGGTGGAGAGGACCGCCACGCCTTTGGCTATATTTTTTATTTCGTCGGCCAGGGCGCTCAATTGTTTCCTGTCCACATTCTCGATGTGCTCCGTAATGGTGGGAACGGCGTTTATCGATGTTCCGTTTTTTATCATTTGATCGATATCGATCTTTACTCCGCTCTCTTTCTTTTTCGCTAACTGTTTATCTTTTTCTTTGATCTCTTTGTCTAAGTTGACCAGGTATTCGAATATATGTTCCTGTTTCTGCCGGAAATAATTCCGGATATCGTCCAGAACCGCCAGGCTTTCCCGAACATAACGGTACCCGGTTTCCCCGGCCACCGCTTCGACCCGGCGTATTCCCGAAGAGATAGAAGATTCGCTGACGATCTTAAAAAAACCTATCTGCCCGGTGTTCTGCAAATGGGTGCCGCCGCATAATTCCATGGAGAAATCTCCCAGAGAAATCATCCGCACCACATCGGAGTACTTTTCCTCGAATATGGCGATGGCGCCCTTTTCGATGGCCTGTTCGTACTTTAAGGTGCCGGATTTGATGGGGTTGCTCTCCCTTATCTTGCGGTTGACCAGGGCCTCGACTTTTTCAATCTCTTCACTGGCCAGGGACTTAAAGTGGGTGAAATCGAATCGCAATTTATCTGGGCCCACGTATGAACCGGCCTGCTTGACATGAAGCCCTAAAACTTCGCGCAGGGCGTGGTGCAGCAGGTGGGTGGATGAATGGTGTATTGCCGTTTCCTGCCGCCTCTCTTTATTCACGAATAAAGTAAGGGCATCCTTTGTTTTCAAATGTCCTTTTTTTACCCTGACATAGTGGAGAATCGCACCGCTGTCACCGGTAAAGGCTTTCCCCGTGTCCGTTACTTCAAAAAAGGCCCGGTCGCTTCTTCCGACTCCCCTATCGCCCACCTGGCCGCCGGATTCGGCGTAAAAGGGGGTCCGGTCAACAACCAGGATGCCTTCCTCACCTTCTTCCAGGCCGGATGTCTCCCGGCTTTCTTTGTAGATGGTCAACAGCAGGGCTTCTTCTTCGAGATTGTGATAACCGGTAAAAACGGTTTCGTATTTTTCAATATTTTCAAGCGTTTTTACGGACTTTTGCTTCTGATCTAAACTCACCCGTGAGCGTTTTTTCTGCTTCGAGAGCTCCTCCCGGAATCCCCGGTAGTCTATATCAATTTCCTTCTCCCGGGCCAGGTCTACGGCAAAATCCAAAGGGAAACCGTAGGTGTCGGATAGTTTGAACAATTCATGTCCGGGTATGATGTTTTGCTCACTCTGCAGCGCATTTTCCAGCAATTCCTCGAACCGTTTCAGGCCGTTCAGCAGGGTGTGGTTGAATCTCTCTTCCTCAGCCTGCAAGACTTCGGCAATAAAGTGGCGGTGGTAATCGAGTTCCGGGTAAGCGTCTTTCATCATATCCACGGCCCTGCCGCTGATTTTATGCAGGAAAGCCCCGGTAAATCCAAGGGATTTGCCGTGTTTTGCAGCTCTTCTCAGCAGTCTTCTCAGCACATAGCCCCTGCCGTCATTGGCCGGGAGTACGCCGTCGGATATTAAAAAGGTTAAGGCACGGACATGGTCGGCAATCACGTTTAAGTCGACCCGGTTTTGCGGGCTGTCCGCATCGATGCCGCCCAATTCGCCGGTGAAATCGATGATGGGCCGGAACAGGTCGGTTTGATAATCGCCGGAAACACCCTGGAGCAGGGAGGTTAACCGTTCCATTCCCATGCCGGTATCGATAGAGGGCGCGGGAAGAGGATTCAGATTACCCTGTTCATCTTTAAAGTACTGCATAAAAACTAAGTTCCAAAATTCTACGTAACGGCTGTTGCCTTCCGTGAATTCAGCCGGTCCGAAACGGTCTCCCCGGTCGAAATGAATCTCGGAACAGGGACCGCATGGGCCGGTTTCACCCATCTGCCAGAAATTGTCTTTTTTTCCGAACCTGAGAATTTTATGTGCCGGGATGCCGATATTTTGCTCCCAGATTTTGAACGCTTCATCATCATCCTGATAGACCGTGATCCACAACTTCTCAGGGTCGAATTTATAATAGTCGGTTAATAACTCCCAGGCGTGCTCGATAGCTTTTTCTTTAAAGTAATCGCCGAAGGAGAAGTTCCCCAGCATTTCGAAGAAGGTATGGTGAAATTCGGATTTCCCCACTTCATCAAAGTCGTTATGTTTACCCGACACTCTCATGCATTTCTGGATGCTGACCGCCCGTTTATATTCCCTTTTTTCGTCTTGCAGAAATACGCCTTTAAATTGATTCATCCCGGCATTGGTAAACAGCAGTGTCGGGTCTTTGGCCGGTACCAGGGGGGATGACAATACCTTATGATGCCCTTTTTTAGAAAAATATGTGAAAAAAATATCCCTGATTTCCGAATGCCTCATAGTCCTTCTATATCCAATAAATTGTGATCCTTGAAGTCGCCGCTGCCACCGTCCAGGCCCAGGTCGTCATCATTACTTCCCGCAATACCGGACATCCGTGTTTCCATTTCTTCCATGGACATCTCTTTGGTGGAGCGGACACCGATCTTCTTAAGCTTGAATTCATCGGGATTGGAAGCCCACTTAAGAGCCTCTTCGTAGGCAATCAGTCCTTTCTGGAACAGGAAGTAGAGGGATTGGTCAAAGGTTTGCATGCCGTACTGGGAAACGCCCTGGGCGATTGAATCTTTGATGAGCTTGGTTTTGTCGGGATTCATTATGCAATCCATGATAAAAGAGGTCGTAATCAGGATTTCGACGGCCGGGACCCTGCCTTTCTTATCGATGCGGGGGATTAATCGCATCGAAATGACCGACTTTAAGACCGATGCCAATTGAATCCGGATCTGTTTCTGGTGGTGAGGCGGAAACATGGAGATTATCCTGTTTATGGTTTCCGGTGCATCTAAGGTATGCAGGGTGGATAGAACCATGTGACCGGTTTCCGCGGCCAGCAGCGCCGTCTCGATGGTCTCCACATCACGCATCTCTCCAACGAGTATGACGTCGGGATCTTCTCTCAATGAGGCCCGTAAGGCGGCCGCAAAACTATTGGTGTCCTGCCCCACCTCTCTCTGGTTGATGATACTTTTTTTGTCCCTGTGTAAATATTCTATCGGGTCTTCTATGGTAATGATATGTTCGATTCGGTGTGTGTTAATATAGTCGATCATGGCGGCAAGAGTGGTCGATTTACCACTTCCGGTCGTTCCGGTTACCAGTATCATTCCCCTTCTCTCGTTTGCTATTTTTTCGAGAACTAAGGGCAAGTTTAAGTCCGCAATACCTTTAACCTGGGTGGGTATTATCCTTAGCACCATGCCCACCGCGCCTCTTTGATTAAAAACATTGCACCTGAATCTCCCCAAACCCGGTACGCTGTATGCCATATCGAGTTCATGGTTCTGTTTAAATTTCTCTTTCTGTTGGGTATTCATTATTCCGAAGGCCATGGCAATGGTATCTTCCTGCATGAGTCTTTTCAGTTCGACAAGGGGGTGAAGGGTGCCGTCAACCCTGAGAATCGGGTGGTTGCCGACTTTCAAATGTAAATCCGACGCCTCCCTTTCGACCGCTATTTTCAAAAGACCGTCAATATTCATCATAAATCTCCTGTCATCCCCATATTATATATAGTTTTTTGGAAATATCAAGCTTTACAGCGGGTTTTCTCCAACTTTTTTATGAAATACATCTTTCGCTCACCCGGACAGGCAGCCGGGATTAGAGAGAACCGGAACAATGTTCTTCATTTCCCGGTCGAAAAGAATTAGGATTTATACTACAATGTTAGCGAGGTACATAAAATGCAGCATCAAAGTAATTATGACCGGATCGTTAAAACAATAGACACTCTTGACTATTTTGAGCAGTTAAGTTTATTTAACCATATAAACGTTTTTCAAGGTGCTACTCGAAAACCGGACAGGATACCAATGGTAAGAATACTTCATGGCTTGGCTGCCTTTCGGAGCAAACAGAAATCCGGGGTGATATTTCTGCTAAAGAAGGAGAATAAAAATGAACTGGAATGAACGTATAATAATAGATCCCGGTATCCTGGTCGGGAAACCGGTCATCAAAGGGACCCGATTAGCAGTTGATTTTATCATTGAACTTTTAGCAAATGGGTGGACATGAGACCAAATTATTAGGAATTACCCTGGCATTATCCGGGAAGATATCCAGGCGTGTCTGGCCTACGTCCGGGAACTTCAAGTCTACTTAGATTCTAAAGTACCAAAGGAAATAAAAAACAGGCAAACTCCCCAGCTTTTCAACCTGAACAACAGCGAAGGGCAGTTTGTGTTCTATAGAGAAGGAGATAATTGAGGTGACCGCTTCAGTTACAGATAGAAGAAAGAGTAGGATTTTGGAAACTTTTCCAGGAATATATTTGACAAATATCTGTTTTAATATTATATTACCTTATGTAGATACGAGGTTAAAATGGCAAAAATAGCTAACATTAATGTGAAGTTAGAAGCAGGACTAAAAAAAGAAGTCGATGCTATTTTTAAATCACTCGGGATCTCGACCACTGACGCTGTTCAATTGTTCTTTAAAAAAGTTCGAGATTTTAAAGGATTGCCTTTTAATGACGATATCCCCAATGAAGAAACTATGCAAGTTATGAGAGATACGGATGCAGGTAAAAACCTGACCGAATGGGAAAGCGTTGATTCCTACTTCAATTATATCGAAGACAATGTTAAAGCTGAAAACCACTCGTAAATTTGATAAAGAATTAATAAGACTTGTAAAAGGCGGAAAGGATATACAAAAGATAAAAGTATAATGGTCTTGACAAGCAAGACTATTACAGAGTGTGATTTTAGATAAAAAAAAAGAAGAATAAATCTCTATCAGAAAATTTCTTCAAAAATAACAGATACTTGTGGATTTTTTTTTAATGTATTATAATTGTGATTCAGGATAAAAAAATGTTTAAGAACAAAGAGATAAGAGACAATGTGCTTCTCATTTCCATGGCAGTCGTCGTCATCATTTTCCTGGTTTATATCTTTTTCCCCTCCGGGAAAGATAATACGAATAAAAAAAATGATATCAAAAAACCGGTAAAAACAATCACTCCGAAAAAGACAAAGGTTCCGATAATTCCCATGGAGAACGTAGACAAAGACAAGCTGCAGGAATTGAATCTGTCGATCGAAAAAGAAATCGGCGATATCTATTTAACAATTTTGTCATCTCAAAACCCCTTTGAAGAATACCGGGTCGAACCGCTCCGGAAAGTAATCGACGAAAGCGAAAATGAAGTTCTGAAAAAATACTCCAAGTTCAGCTTCTTAGATTTAAGCGATATCATGAACATAGAATTCCCGGAAGAGTACGATGGGCCTTGTAAATTCAATATTTTCCTGTCGATATTCCTGATAAAAATTGTGGAGGAGGAAGCCTTAATAAAATTCGCAGACCTCGCGAAAATCGAATTTGAGAAAAATATCGATTTCTGCTGTTACACCTTGATCAACAATGAAATCGACAGGGATTACCAGGTACTTCCGATTCTGTTTTATTTTAAACTGCTGTTGGACAGGCTGAACATATACCCGGTAAATGACGACAGCGCATTTTTTAGAGAAAAAATTGAAAACATTAGAGATATATCCTTCAGTAAACATTTGCGTAAGATTTTTGAGTTTTTAAGTTTTTCCCGGGAACCGGAGAGATACCGCGTCGAGTGGGTCGAGCGCGATGGGTTCCCCGATTCGGATGACGCAAAATCTTATACAAGTTTGCGCTTAAAGACCATAAACTTTCTCAAACAGAAATACCTTGTTTTCCCGGACCCGGAAAACGGGAAGAACAATATATGGATAAAAGAACTTTGCAGCGCCGATTCCGGCGGCATCGAACTCGGCAAATTAAACATTTTAAATGAAAATCCCCTGAATCCTCTAAAAAACAAAAAAATATTGTATACTCCTATTAATCCGCATTTTGTAGTGGTCTTAGATGACTACCCGGGCAGCGGGTTAACGGAAAATGAATATGTTAACCGGAACGTCATTAAAAAATTGAATGCATTTTATAAAAATTTCCAGGTTATCGATTTTTCAGAAGCAGCTCAAGCAGGCAAAGGCTTTAAGGATAAATTGGAAAAATTCGGTAAGTATTTAAAAAAGACCATCCCCTTAGACTGATCCCTCACGCAGCCGAGACCCAAAATCTTGCGGCGCCAAAAGGACGCCTACACCTGGAGTCGACTTTTAAAAGGGAGAAAAGTCATAAAGTCCGCGTGGTGAACCACGTATGCTTCGGTGGATCGTTTTATCAGGTCACCCTCTGTGGCGTGGGCCGCAATAATGTGACATACTTCCGGCGGTACGCCGCACTCTTCGGCCACAGCAACACCGGAAAAGGGGTGCCGCAGGTATTTTCCATAACTTCCCTGCACCGCTTTGCCGTCCTTCATTTCGTATTCCAACAATTTGCCCACATCTGCCAGGATAGCTCCGGCAATCAGAACATCCATGTTTACCGGGAGGTCCTCTTTAAAAAAGTGGTTCATCTTTTCACCGCATTCTTTCACAATATGGACGACAGCACGCTTATGCGCCATGAAGGTAACCTTTAAACCGGGGACCAATAGTGTAAAGGGAATCGTGTTCAAGTCTTCCGGCGTTAAGACGCTTCTTTCTAAGGCGAGGGCCCAGGTCTTAGTGGTCTTTTCTCTCAAATCTTCGTCTTTGATCCACTCCAATTCGGGCCATAATTTTTTAGCTTTATCAATCATCATTAATACTCCTGTTCGTTTAAAAATATATTTTATTGGATTTTGAAAATATTGTAAAGTACCGGTTGTTCGATTCCCGCCCGGAACGCTTTTCTAGGTTATGAGTTTAACCAACCTGCCCTGGTAGGTCTGCCTCTCTTTCATTTTTGATTTCAGGGAATTTATGACATCGATCTTCCGCAACGCCCACAGCGGGGCAACAAAAATCTCCCGGTCTCTCTCGCCGGTTAACCGGTGGATTACGATTCCCGGGTCCAGGTGTTCCAACAATAAAATCACCAGATCGATGTATTCTTCCATTTCCAACAACCGGAAGGCCCCATTTTTATAATCGGAAAACAGGGGGGTATTTGCCAGGATATGTAACAGGTGAAACTTAACTCCCGCCGGTTTCAGCCGGTTCATCTCTTTAACCGTTGCCAGCATGTCTGCTTGAGACTCACCGGGAATGCCGATTATCAGGTGCACCACCACATCGATGTTCCGCTCTTTCAATTTAGAAAAGGTTTCCGAAAATTTCGGGTAGGTATGGTTGCGATTCAGGTACTGCAGGCTTCGGGCATGGATGGATTGTAATCCCAACTCAAGCGACAGGTAGATTCTTTTATTCAACTCTTCCAATAAGGGGTATACTTCATCCGCGATACAGTCGGGCCGTGTCCCGATAAAAAGGCCGACAATGTCTTTATATTTGAAAACAATCTCATATCTTTTTCGCAGATCGGCCACCGGGGCATAGGTGTTGGAATGGGCCTGGTAGTAAGCGATATACTTACACCCGGGGTGACTGCCGATGTACCTTTCGATTTGACCGGAGATCGATAAATCAAAACTCTTGATGGGCCCCGCTCCATAGGCATCACAAAAAACACACCCCCTCTTCGATAATTTACCATCCTTATTTGGGCATAAAAAACCTGCGTTTATAGGTATTTTTCTTACTTTTTGATTGTTAAACCTCTCTCTTAAAAATGAATTGAAGGATTTATAGGGATCATCCATTTAATATTAAATTAATTTTTTCCAGCATGGTATCAAGGTTTAAGGGTTTTTCAAAAAAAGCTTCTATCAGGTCTTCCTTAATCACATGGGTTACCTCTTTTGTCCGATAAATTCCGGATATAACGATTACCGGGAGAAAGAACTTCTCTTTTATGATCTTTATCAGGTCTATGCCGTGCTCGCCCGGCAGGAGTAAATCCGTTATTACAAGATCCGGGATATTACGCTCCATAAATTCCAGTGCCTCGGCCCCATCATCAACGACGTTCACAGTAAAATTATTATCTTCAAGATGATCTTTTAAAAGATCTCTTATGTCCGGTTCATCATCGATAACCAGGATATTTTTTTTATTTTGCATTTTGTTTCCTTCTATAACGCACGAAAATATTATAATACTCAACCCCTGACCATACTAAAAAACTGAAACTAAAAAGGGTGAAGAAATTTTTCAATATTTCCAGGTTCACGCTTTCATGCAAATCAATAATATAGACCAAAATCAATAACCCGAAAACACCAAAGGTGATTTTCCCTATTAAATTTGATGGCGCCACCGTATGTTTCCTTTTATACATCAGGACACTGGCTAAAAGTATCACTAAATCCCTGGAAAAAACTAGTATTGCCAGCCATATAGGGAAATCCGATTTTACCGTCAGCGCCAGAATAATAAAGAAAAACAATAATTTATCTGCCAAGGGGTCCAGAACTTTTCCGAATTCTGTTTCCTGGGAAAGTTTCCTGGCTAAAAAGCCATCTAAAAAATCTAGCAAAACCGATAAGGCGAACAGGCCGATCAACACAGGATAATTTTGGGCATTGGAATGAATAATAAATAAGACCAAAACTGGGATCAGCAATATCCGTAACATACTTAGAAAATTAGGGATATTGATTTCTGTTTTCATGTGTTTACAATAATATATTTTTAAAAAAAAATCAACCCCGGTTATTCCGATTTTGAGAAAACTTTTTGTTTCAGCCCTCAAGTATTTATATCAAAATACCTCAATTATGAAAAATCAGTGCTATTGCTCAACATTAATTCACAACAACTTAAAGATTAAACAATTTATCAAGCTTTATGGTTTTAAATAATGCTTTTAGTTCGTTATTCAAATTTACAATCTTTACTTTACAGCCGATTGATGTGAAATTTTTATAAAATAAAAGCAATTTACCGATTCCGGAACTTCCGATAAAGGTCACCTCTTCAAAATCTATGGCCACTTCCTTTGCTTTCTCTTTAAGAATCCGGTTTAAGGCCTGTTTCAATTTCTCGGCTCCGGGGATATCTATACTGCCGGACAGGAATACTATGGCTTTTTCTTCTACACGTTCTACTTTTATATCCATTTTTGTCTCCTTAAACTGTAAGAGGATACAATATACTAATCAGAGGAAGAAATCAAGTCTATTTGATCGTTTTCTGCGCTATTCGGCTGCAATTTGTTTTTTTTAATTCTCAGTCAATTTCAAGAATTTGTAAAAATCATGGAGTATCCTCTTCCATCAAATAATATAATATGGTATAATGCCTCACTGCATGGGGGGTCCTTCAAAGCAAAACTCAGTGCGCCTACACCCCGACCGATCCCGGAACCTGACCGGGCGGCATCTTATTCGCCTTTATCGACGCTTTTAAGGACTACTTCCGCTCAGGAGATACCGGAAGGATTTACCGCTTCCCACGCCGCTAAAACCTGCATGCTAAATGCTAAAAAGGAGTTAACAAAATGGAACAATCCATTATACAAAAAATGCGAAACATCGGAATCGTCGCTCATATAGACGCCGGCAAAACTACCACCACGGAACGTATTTTATATTTGACCGGGGTAACCCGTAAAGTGGGAGAAGTTCATGACGGCCAGGCTGTTATGGATTTCATGAAACAAGAACAGGAACGCGGAATCACTATAACCTCAGCCGCTATCACCACCGATTGGCGGAACCACCAGATCAATATCATCGACACCCCAGGTCACATTGACTTCACCTTAGAGGTGGAACGTTCTCTCCGGGTTTTGGATGGGATTGTAATGGTATTTTGCGCAGTAGGTGGAGTAGAGCCCCAGAGTGAAACCGTATGGCATCAGGCGGATCGTTACAAAGTTCCCAGAATCGCCTTTGTGAATAAAATGGACCGCCCGGGTGGAGACCTGGCCCAAACCATCGATATGATGAACGAAATGTTAGGAGCCAATGCCGTGGCATTTCAGCTTCCCATCGGCAGTGAAGAACATTTTAGCGGCATCATTGACTTAGTGGAGATGAAAGCCATCACCTACAAAGACCTGGATATGGAGATTTCGGAAATACCGGGTGAACTGCAAGAGGAAGCCGCGCGCAAGCGGGAAGAGCTTATCGAAAAATTGGTGGACTTTGATGAAAAATTGATGGAAAAATACGTAGAAGAAGAACCCATATATCCGGAGGAGATCAAAGCGGCAGCCCGGAATGCGGTTTTGCGCCTGCTAATCACCCCGGTATTCTGCGGCAGTGCCTTCAAAAACAAAGGAGTCAGGAAGCTTTTAGACGCAATTGTGGATTACCTCCCTTCACCCATCGACCGGGGTATTGTCTTAGGGTATGACAAAGAAAACCCGGAAGTTACGATCTCAAGGAGACCCTCATGGAAGAGACCCTTTTCAGCGCTGGCATTTAAAATTATTAACGACACCTATGTGGGGCAGCAAACCTTTATCCGCGTCTATTCCGGGGAATTGCATAGTTCCAGTTATATTTACAATTCCACCAAGGATAAGCGGGAGCGCATCGGTAGAATTTTGAGGATTCACGCGGATGAGCGGAAGGAACTCCCGGTTATCCGCGCCGGTGATATTGCCGCTTTAATCGGTGTGAAATTCACCACCACCGGAGATACCTTATGCGATGAAGCCAACCCCATCCTGCTTGAGAATATTCACTACCCGCAAACCGTTATTGACATGAAAATCTCCCCCACCAGCATAAAAGAGCGGGACAAATTGGGCATTGCCCTTAACAAAATGGCGTTGGAAGACCCGTCATTCAAAGTTCGCTTCGACAGCGAAACGGATGAGACCGTAATCTCCGGCATGGGAGAGCTGCATTTAGAGGTCATCGTTGACCGCCTTAAGACCGAGCACAATGTCGCTGTAGAGGTCGGGAAACCGGCAGTGGCGTTCCGGGAAACCATTACACGCGAAGTGCGGCATGGGTACAAATTCAGGAAACAAACCGGGGGCCATGGTCAATATGCCCATATCCTTTTCAGGATCGAGCCCAACCCGGGGAAAGGGATCGAGTTTTTAGATAAAATAACCGGGGGCAATATCCCCAAAGAATATATCCCCGCGGTTGAAAAAGGGTTCCTTAAAATCATGGAAGAAGGTTTATTGGCCGGTTACCCGATGGTAGACATACGGTTTACGCTCCTGGACGGAAGTTTTCACCCGGTGGACTCCAGCGAAGTGGCGTTCCGCACCTGCACCGAGTTAGGATTAAAAGAAGGTGTCAAAAAAGAGATCTCCCGGCTGCTTGAGCCCATCATGAAGATCGAAATCAACACCCCAGACGAGTTCATGGGTGAAATTATCGGTGATATCAACCGGCGCAGGGGGAATATCGGCAATATGCGCCGGTACCGTAAAGGGTCGCAAAAATTAGCCGGGAAAGTGCCGTTAATGGAGATGTTCGGGTATGCGTCCACTCTGCGCACCATCTCTTCGGGCCGGGCCAACTATTCGATGGAATTTCTTCAATATGCCCCCCTGCCCAAGGCTTCCCAGGATGAGATCGCGGCGGAGAAGCGGGCAAAAGATAAAAAAAGCTCATAAAAAAACATAACCTTTGCACTTGATTTATAAGCCCTATGAATGTATAGTATAGCTTATAAACATATTTTCAAAAAACTGCCCGAAAAACAAACCCACCTTGCGGTGGAGAAAAATTTGAGGAAAAAATGGCTAATAACACACCGGAAAAAAAAGAAGAGAAAGCAGTTGAAAAGACAAATTTTATTCGTAATATTATCGATGAAGATTTGAAGACCGGTAAATACGACGGCCGGGTCCACACCCGGTTTCCCCCTGAACCCAACGGTTATCTCCACATCGGGCACGCCAAGTCCATCTGTCTGAATTTCGGCATTGCCTCCGATTACAACGGGCTGTGCAACCTGCGCTTTGACGACACCAACCCCAGCAAAGAAGAAGTGGAATATGTTGAGTCGATCAAAGAGGATGTGCGCTGGCTCGGTTTTGATTGGCAAGACCGGCTCTATTATGCATCCGACTACTATGAGCAGCTCTATCAATACGCCCTTCAATTAACCAAAACCGGTAAAGCCTATGTGTGCGATCTGGGTAGCCGGGAGATCAAGGATTACCGCGGCACACTGACCGAGCCGGGCAAAGAGAGTCCCTATCGCAACCGCCCTGTCGAGGAAAACCTGGACCTGTTTGAGCGCATGAGAGCAGGAGAATTCGCCGACGGTTCCCGCGTACTGCGGGCCAAAATCGATATGTCCTCCCCTAATTTAAATATGCGCGACCCGGTAATTTACCGGATTTTAAAAGCCACCCACCACCGCACCGGCGATACCTGGTGCATCTACCCTATGTACGATTTCGCGCACGGCCTTTCCGATTCCATCGAAGGTATCACCCACTCCATCTGCACCCTGGAATTCGAAGATCATCGTCCGCTCTACGACTGGTTCCTCGATCAATTGGAAGTTTATCATCCCCAACAGATTGAGTTTGCCCGTCTCAACCTGAACTACACCGTAATGAGCAAACGCAAACTGAAAGAATTGGTGGACAATAAACACGTATCCGGTTGGGATGACCCGCGCATGCCTTCCATTTCGGGATTACGCAGGCGCGGTTATACGCGGGAATCGATCCGCGACTTTGCCGATCGCATCGGTGTGGCTAAAAAAGAGAGTACCGTGGACATAGCACTGCTTGAGCACTGCCTGCGTGAAGACCTTAACGCTCGCGCGCCGCGGGTTATGGCCGTCCTCCATCCCCTTAAGGTGGTAATTACCAACTACCCCGAAGACCAGGTGGAAGAGTTAGACGCCGAGAACAATCCCGAAGAGCCGGCGGCGGGCACTCGCAAGATTCCCTTTTCACGGGAAGTTTACATTGAGCAGGATGATTTCCGGGAAGACCCGCCCAAAAAGTTTTTCCGGCTCTCACCCGGACGGGAGATACGGTTGAAGCATGCCTACTATATCAAATGCGAGAAGGTGATTAAAGACGAAAAAACCGGTGAAATAATCGAACTCCACTGCACCTATGACCCGGAAAGCAGGGGCGGTTGGACCAATGATGGCCGCAAAGTCAGAGGAACGTCACACTGGGTGTCCGCCGCCCACGCAATCAAAGCGGAAGTGCGACTTTACGGACACCTGTTTGACAGGGAAAATCCCGAGGAAGAAAAGGATGACACGGATTTTAAAAATTTCCTAAATCCCAACTCTTTAGAGGTACTCGGTGATTGTATGGTAGAACCCGGGCTTGCCGAAATTAGGCCCGGCACTCATTGCCAGTTTTTGCGCCAGGGTTATTTTTGCGCAGATCCCGACTCAAAACCGGGAAAACCCGTATTTAACCGCACGGTCTCGCTGCGGGACAGTTGGGCAAAGATCCGGAAAAAAACGCAGAACGCAAAGTAGGAGGAAAAACCGGTATGAATGAACCACTACAGGGAATCGCTGCTTGCGTGGAAAAGGGGAAAGTGGACCTCAATTCCCCTCACCCGGCTGAATTATCCGGACAGGAAGGGGCCGATGAATTGACCCGGAAGGCCTTAGATGAGGGAATCTCACCGAACCGGGTATTAACCGAAGCATTAATCATCGGTATGGAGCGTGTGGGAGTCAAATTCCGTAACCATGAGATATACTTGCCCGATGTATTAATGGCGGCCAAAGCCATGACCGCAGCCATGAAACACCTGCGCCCCTACTTTAAAACCGGGGAGATCCGGCACAAAGGCGTTATGCTAATGGGAACCGTGGCCGGCGATTTGCACGACATCGGCAAAAAGATCGTGGCCATGTTTTTGGAAGGAGGCGGTTGGGAAGTTATCGACCTGGGCGTTGATGTCGGAGCCGAAAAATATCTTGAAGCCATAAAAAAACACAAACCCAATGCTGTCGGTCTCAGTGCGCTGTTGACCACCACCATGATAAACATGGCCGAAATAACCGGGAAGATAAAATCCCTTTACCCCGGGGTTAAGGTGCTTGTCGGCGGCGCCCCGGTCTCGCCGGAATTTGCCCGGAAGATCGGCGCTCACTCCTATTCCCCGGACCCCCAGGGCGCCTTAGACTACCTGAACAGCCCACTGCGCGCCCCACTGCGTGGGGATACATAGAAGGCACTTCGTGCCATCTCGAAGGGCTAAAGTTAGCAATAGAAAAAAATTTGTTTTTTTAGCAAACTTTCAGAGGGTATAAAAAAAAAGGTTCCTGGCCCTCATCCCCTGCCCACGTGATGGGCCCGCTGGAGGTAAAAATGATAGTAAAATTCAGAAATTTTGTGATTGTACTTTGCGTCCTGTTTCTTTTCATCCCCCTATACCAGGATGCTAAAGCAAAGGAAAAGGTCGATTCCCGGCTCTGGGAAAAGGCCTTAAAGATTCACGATGAAGCCATTGTGATCGACACCCACTGCGATACACCCATGGCCATAATGGAAAAAGGTCTCGATTTAGGACAAAAGTTAAAAAGCGGTGAAGTCGATTTTATCAGGATGAAGGAAGGAGGAGTGGACGCCTCTTTTTTTGCTGTTTTTGTCTCAAACCGGCTGGATGATAAACACCCGGCTAAAAAGGCTCTGGAGATGATCGACGAAATCTATAACCAGGTAGATAATCATCCAGACCTGGCGGAGATCGCCTACTCCCCGTCAGATATCAAACGGGTTCACCAAAGCGGGAAACGAGCCATTTTAATCGGCATGGAAAACGGTGGGCCCATTGAAAAAAGTTTGCGATTACTCCGGGATTATTATCGCTTAGGTGTGCGATATATCACCCTGACCCACAGCCGGCATAACGATATCTGCGACTCCTCTACCGGTGGGGAGCCGAAATGGAATGGCTTGAGCGCCTTCGGAGAAGAGGTCGTGGCAGAAATGAACCGCATCGGCATGATTATCGACGTTTCCCATATTTCGGATGAAGCCTTCCGGGATGTTTTGCGGGTATCGAAAGCGCCGGTGTTTGCATCTCATTCCTGTGTGCGTGCCATATGTAACGTGCCCCGCAACCTGGGCGACGATATGA